>NZ_JBFRMK010000055.1:0-24856 GCF_041470405.1 Shewanella sp. 10N.286.45.A1 | reverse complement strand
TAATGCAATTGGTATAAGAACACATTTGATACCAATCAATATAAAATACAAGAATGATTATGTGAGGAATGTACCTATAAAACAAAAAACCAACTCATCTGAGTTGGTTTTAGGAACAGGCCTTACTTTAGAGTACAAGCTATGGCTTATAGTACTCTTCAACGGCTTGCACAAAAAGGCTTAACGAAGTTTTCGGTAACTGATTAATTCCTGCGGCGGCAGAGCGGCCTCCTCCGGTATTAAATTGACTACAAATATCTCCAGCACCTTGTTTATTAGAAAGTGGCGCTCTGAGGGAGACCGTGTAGGTATCATCGAGGTTATCCGTCAATACCGCATGGGCTGAATCCTTATTGTTATTTGCTAATAAGTTGCCGTAAACACCACTAATCCGTTTTGCCCAAGCCTGACTCGGAAGCTCAAAAACGGCCAGAGAATCACTTTTATGGGCTGCAGAAATATTTTTAGCGTTATTCATATCAGCTTCATATGCTGCTTTAAGTTGGTAAAACGGCGATGATTTATCAGCTATAACCTCAAAAGGGTCGGAGTAAGGTTTAAGCGCTAAGAACAACTCGGCGGGATCAAAGTGCAGATCATCTATCGTCGTACCATAACCATTATAGTTAATTAGTGTACCGAGTTCTTTTAGCTGTGCAGACTGCTCATTGGTTAAACCTGCTAACGAGCTTAGCTCGTCAGCCTTAGCGATTAGATTATCTCCATAAGCAGCTGCAATAGCCCAATGATGATACCTGCCACTTAATAGCTTATCGACAATCAATGAAGTACAAGTATTAGGGTCTAAATCAATATGGGCTTGAAGATTATCATTGTCTGGTACGAGACCACTGCGGTGATGATCCGCATAAAATACCTTAGCACCAGCGTCAAGCAATCGTACTAAAGGCTCTACATTTTTTTCCATCGAGATATCAAGCACGGTAAGCTCGTCGCCAGCGACGGCCGTCACTTTGCTAAGTAATTGAATATCTCGTTTAACCCCTGTAATCAACGTCGCATCGAGAGGATTTTCAAACCGCAGTTGTAATAGTGCAATGATGCCATCTGCATCACCATTAAAAATGTCGTAATTCATATTTCTATCTTATTTTGAGGTTAAATAACTGTGTTGAGTTAAATAGCTAATGACTTGTAAAGCGCACTCTTCTACGCATTTCTCTGCCGTTTCCACATGTATCTCTGCTTGGGTGGGTGCTTCATAAGCAGAATCAATACCAGTGAAATGTTTAATCTCACCCGCGCGGGCTTTTTTATAAAGACCTTTAGGATCTCGCTGCTCACAAATAGCTAAAGGAGTATCAATGAAGACCTCTATAAACTCCTTTTCAGCGAGCTGGCCACGCACCATTTCACGGTCAGCGATAAAAGGGGAGATAAACGCCGTGGATACAATAAGACCAGCATCAACAAATAGCTTAGCAACCTCCCCGACTCTACGAATATTTTCAACTCTATCAGTATCTGTAAAATTCAAATCGCCATTTAACCCATGACGAACATTATCACCATCGAGCACATACGTATGACAATTTAAATCGTGCAGCATTTTGTCTACGGCGTTAGCGATGGTGGACTTACCAGAACCGCTTAAGCCCGTGAACCACAAAACAACCGGTTTATGGCCATTATTTTTACAACGTTCTATTCGGCTTACGCTTGCTTGGTGCCAAACAACATCTGACGACTTGTTACAGCTTGTTGTAACTTCTCTATATGGCACATCTGACATAATAAGTCCTTATTTTATGAAGGAGGGAAATCGACCTATAAACTCATCAATTAAACTAAAATGGGAAAAACATAGGCACTGTTATAATAACCACTAGCCCATAAACAATACTGACAGGTAAGCCAGTTTTCACGAAGTCTTTCAATTTATATTGACCCGCATTAAAAACCATTAGGTTAGTTTGGTAACCATAAGGGCTAATGAAACTGCCACTAGCAGCAAATGCTACCGTCATTACAAAAGGCAAAACATCAACACCAAACCCTAACGCTAAACTGTATGCAATAGGGAACATCAAAGCGGCTGCAGCATTATTGGTCACTAACTCAGTCATCAACCAAGTCAGTAAATAAACAATAATCAATGCTAAATAGACATGTTCTTTAGTAGCGCTCTGGTTAACACACTCTCCAATTAAATCAACAATTCCAGCATTAACCAGCGCATGAGAAAGTAAAATAGCAGAAGCAACAATTAACCAAATATTAACAGGCAAACGACGCATAACTTCACTTGCACTCAGAGATTGGCTGAAAATAAGTGAGCCAAGTAATAAAACTAACCCTTCAAGCAGATCAACAACACCAAAAGCCGCCAAAGCGATTACCGATAAAAAGCCACCAACAGACAACCAAGCTTTCCAACCGTTAAGGCGTAGTTCTGTTGCCACACCACTCAGTACAATAAAATTTTTGCTCAAATTACGACGCTTTTTAAAGTCGTCACCGACAGACAAAACTAAAAAGTCTCCCGCTTTAAGTTTTACTTCACCTAGCTTTCCTGACACCTCTTCACCGTCACGGCGAATAGCAACTACCGCCGCATCAAACAAGGCTCTAAAACCAACCTGCTTAAGGGTTTTCCTTACTAACATACTTTCTTGCCTAACAACCACTTCAGTAAGGTTTGAGTCTTTGAGATTATTCTTATGAGCAAATGTTTCCAACCCTGAAAACTGCCCTAATTGGCCAAGTTTGGTAATATCACCACTAAAAATAAGTCGGTCATTATGTTGTAGAATTTCGGCTGGTGATACCGGAGAAATCAGCCGCCCCTCCCTAACTAACTCAACCAAAAACAAAGACTCTAAATGGCGCAGCCCATTAGCCTCAACAGAGCGGCCAATAAGTTCAGATCCCATAACAACTTTAGCATCAATAAAATACCCTTTAGCGCGATCGAGTAACGGTTTGTTTTCAGGTAATAACCTTACACAAGCAGCTAAAACAAGGCCACAACATACGACTAGCAGCAAACCAATGGCTGTAAATGAGAAAAAATTAAGTGATAGCCCAGTCGCATCTATATATAAACTATTTACAATCAGGTTGGTGGAAGTACCAATAAGCGTTAATGTGCCACCTAGAATAGCCGCATAGGACAATGGCAATAATAATTTACTCGCATAATGATGTGGATTATTGCGTATAGGCGATAAGAGTGTTGCAACAACGGCGGTATTATTAAGTAGCGCAGAACACATTGTAGTAACAGTAAAAAGCCTAACAAAGGTCGCTTTATAGCTCTCAATAATCACTTTTGAGGCAACAACTCGTAATAATCGGGTTTTTTCTAATGCGAAAGAACACACAATTAATAGAATTAGGGTGATGAGCCCTGGATTAGCGATACTCGATAGTAGTTGTGCTTTAGATACCAACCCAAAACTAATTAGCAGCATTAACGTCGCGCCAAACACAACAGCTGGTCGACTTTGATATTTAAATAAACCACATATAGTAAATATAAAAATACTTACCGTTAAGTATGCATCTGTAGACATAAGCAGCAACCGACTTCAACGTGACAAAATAAAAAAAGCTGAGTGCAAACTAATCGCACTGCAGCTTTTTATATAACCTAGGTATTTAGCCTATGGCTTTAGCTCCCCAATGAGGATAATGCTTTCTAACCAGTGCATTAAATTCGATCTCAAATGCAGAGTGCTCAGTGTCATTGTTTGACGCTTTGCCTTCAATTTCACTGCGGATCATTCCCGCGCCAACCGTAACATTAGTTAAACGGTCAATGATAATAAAAGCTCCCGTGCTGCGATTAATATCATAAGCATCAAACTGTACATCTTCATTCACCGCAAAATTACAGTTACCGAGTTCATTCAGTTCAAGCTGGTGCGCATCAGACTTTTCTAATGTATTAACGTCTATTTTATGATTAACGCTTTCAACATAGCCATAAACAGACTTACTACCCACTTTAATAGCATACTCACGATCCACGTGTAATGGCTCTTCAGTCATCCACACAATATCAGCGGCAAAATGTCGAGTCGATGAAGGCAGCTCATGTGGACGAACTAACATATCGCCACGACTAATATCAATTTCATCTTCTAAAGTAATGGTAATCGCCATGCCTATGGTTGCTTTTTCAAGCTCGCCATCAAAAGTAACGATTGACTTCACCTTACTTTCTTTACCTGAAGGTAATGTTTTTACAGTGTCGCCAACACGGATATCACCTGAGGCTACAGTACCGCAAAATCCACGAAAATCGAGGTTGGGACGATTAACATATTGAACTTGCATCCGAAAAGCATGTGCTTTGTCTTTTGCAACAGAAACCGTATTCAACAACTTCATCATCGTTGAGCCCGGGTACCAATTCATGTTCTGGCTTTCGTTAACAACATTATCGCCCTTGAGAGCAGAGATTGGCACAAATCGAATGTCATCAAAATCAAGCGCATCGGCAAACTCACGATATTCTTTTTTGATGTTTTGATACACTGACTGATTGTAATCGACAGCATCCATTTTGTTGATTGCTATAATCACATGCTTAATACCAAGCTGTGAGCAGATAAAGCTATGACGTCGAGTTTGCACTTGCAAACCATGGCGTGCATCAATCAATATAATAGCCAAATCAGCAGTTGATGCACCTGTCGCCATATTTCGTGTGTACTGCTCATGGCCTGGTGTGTCTGCAATAATAAATTTGCGTTGCTCAGTAGCAAAATAACGGTAAGCAACGTCAATAGTAATACCTTGCTCACGTTCAGACTGAAGACCATCAACTAACAAAGCTAAATCAAACGACTCATCCGTGGTATTAAATCGCTTTGAATCTTTTTCAATTGCAGCCATTTGATCTTCAAAAATCATCTTACTGTCAAATAACAATCGACCAATTAAAGTCGACTTGCCATCATCAACACTGCCGCAGGTAAGAATGCGTAGCATATCTTTATTTTCATGCACTTTTAAATATGCTTCTATATCTGAAGCGATTAGAGACGTACTGTTCGTCATCAAACTATCCTTAAATCCGTATCATTAAACGCCGAGAGTGCGTTTAAAATTAAAACCATTACCTAATATGAAAAAGTCCTGAAGATAAAAACTAGAAGTAGCCTTCCATTTTCTTTTTCTCCATTGAGCCAGCAGAATCATTATCAATAACTCGACCTTGGCGCTCAGATGTAGTGCAAAGCAACATCTCTTGGATTATTTCGGGCAACGTTTCAGCTACAGACTCAACAGCCCCGGTGAGCGGATAACAACCTAATGTTCTAAAGCGCACCATTTTATGTTGAACAACTTCGCCCTCATTAAGCTCCATACGTTCATCATCAACCATGATTAAAGTGCCATCGCGCTCAACCACAGGGCGCTCTTTAGCGGTATACAGTGATGGAATTTCAATACCTTCAGAGTAGATATACTGCCAAATATCAAGTTCGGTCCAATTAGATAACGGGAAAACTCGAATACTCTCGCCTTTATCCACCTTACTATTGTAGATATTCCACAATTCAGGTCGTTGATTTTTAGGGTCCCATCTATGCTTGTTATCACGAAAAGAATAGACCCGCTCTTTGGCACGAGACTTCTCTTCATCACGGCGAGCACCACCGAAAGCAGCATCAAAACCATGCATGTCTAACGCTTGCTTTAATCCCTCTGTTTTCATGATGTCGGTGTGCTTTGCACTGCCGTGTACAAATGGGCTACAACCCATCTCCATTCCACGAGGGTTTTTATGCACAATTAAATCAAAGTTGTGCTTTTCAGCCATTTCATCACGAAACTGGATCATCTCTTTAAATTTCCAGTTAGTATCAACATGCATTAACGGAAATGGGATTTTACCTGGATAAAAAGCCTTTCTCGCTAAATGCAACAATACTGATGAGTCCTTACCGACAGAATACAACATCACAGGATTGTCAAACTCTGCAGCAACCTCTCGCATAATGTGAATCGACTCAGCTTCGAGTGCTTTTAAATGAGTGAATTTACTATTTTCCATTTGAATAAATTACCTTTAAATTTTTGCTGCTTTGGTGATAACAACTTTAATCGCATCACACGTCTTTTTAATTTCTGAAGCCGTCAACGTTGGGTGAACCAAAAACATTAGAGACGTTTCACCTAATTCAACCGCATTCTTTAAACGTTCCTTAGGTCGCCAAGGGCTATTGTCAAACGCTTTCTCTAAATAAACCTCCGAGCAACTTCCCTGAAAACACGGTACGCCAAGCGCGACTATTTGCTCTACAATTCGATCGCGAGTCCAGTCGTCCTTTAACTGATTAGCATTGATAAATAGATAATGCTTATATTCAGCATGCTCAATGTAATCGGGCACACTAACGGTACGAACCAATTTGCTACCCGCAACGGCCTCATCAATTGCCGCAGCATTAGCTTGTCGTAGTGCAGTCCAATCATTCATTCGCGTTAGCTGAATTCGGCCGATTGCCGCTTGCATTTCGGTCATACGCCAATTGGTGCCAAATGATTCATGTAACCAACGAAACCCTGGTGGATGCTGGCGCTCATAAATAGCTTCAAAACTCTTACCGTGATCTTTATAAGACCACATCTTAGACCAAAGGGCTTTATCATTAGTGGTCACCATGCCGCCCTCACCACCGGTAGTCATGATTTTGTCCTGACAAAAACTCCAAGCACCAATATGACCAATACTCCCAACGCTTCGATCTTTATATCGAGCGCCATGAGCCTGCGCACAATCTTCTATAACGTAAAAACCGTGCTCTGCGGCCAAAGCCATAATGGCATCCATTTCTGCCGGCATACCAGCAAGGTGCACCACAATCACCGCTTTGGTTTTTGGCGTTAAAACGGCAGCGATTGATTCTGCAGTAATATTTTGGCTGTTTAAATCAACATCAGCGAACACTGGCGCAGCGCCACTCGTCACAATTGAAGAGGCTGAAGCTAAAAAGGTACGAGAGGTCGTAATCACCTCATCACCAGCACCAACTTCTAACGCTTTTAATGCAAGGTCTAACGCCAGAGTGCCATTTGCTAATGCAACTGCATATTTTGTGTCGGTATAAGACGCAAACTCTTTTTCAAAATTGCGTCCCTCTGTACCGGTCCAATAATTAACTTTATTAGATAATAAAACTTGTGAAACTTTATTGGCTTCGACTTCAGTAAATGAAGGCCAACAAGAAAAAGGGGTATTTAACATCTGAAGAACTCTTTATAGGAATAACTAATTTAGAAATAGGGCTTAGCAGGCACACCAACAACTGTAGTATTGTTATTTATGTTACTGACTACCGCAGCACCGGCACCAACAATAACATTGTGGCCAATAGTGACCCCTTGTTTGATGCTGCTACCAATACCAATCCAGCTAAGTTTACCAATGCGAATACCACCGGCTAAATGCGCTCCAGGGCTCACATGGACCCCTTCAGAGATCACGCAATCATGATCTATAGAGCAGGCCGTATTAATAATGGCCCCCTGACCAATTGTGCTTGCTGTATTAACAACAGCATTGGCCATTACCGCAGAACCTAATCCTATACTGGAATACGGACTAATAATGGCACTCGGATGTATCAAACTCACTAGCGGCGCATTGACTACTGATAATTCTTTAAGTTTATTCAGTCGAATTTTATTATCACCAATAGCAACAATACAGGCGGAAAAATCAGCTGACGTTTGAATTAAATCCTGACTGTTACCAACAATTGACCAGTGCTCTAGCTGTGATTTTTTCGGCCAATTATCATCAAAAAAAACAACCTTATCATAGCCATTTAACTCAGCAATCTCAGCAAGCACTTTGCCATGGCCGCTAGCACCTAATATCGCTATGCTAGCCATAATTAGCGACTACCCGTAAATTTTTCGATTGTCACATGGCCATCAGCACTAATGCCTTCACGCACAAAGACCTTTTTAACCGTGAGTAGCAATATTTTTATATCCAACCAAAAACTTTGGTTGGCAACATACCAAACATCTAACTCAAATTTACTATCCCAGCTGATAGCATTTCTACCATTAACTTGCGCCCAGCCAGTAATACCAGGACGAACATCATGACGTTTAGCTTGCTGAGTACTATATAAAGGTAAATACTCCACTAAAAGTGGACGCGGGCCAACCAAGCTCATATCACCTTTAAGCACATTCCAAAGGCCTGGTAATTCATCTAGGCTAGTCGATCTTAATTTGTTACCAAATGAGGTTAACCGCTCAGAATCAGAAAGTAAGTTGCCCGTTGCATCAACGCTATCGAGCATAGAGCGAAACTTATACATTTTAAATATTTCGCCATTTTTCCCAGGTCTGTTCTGGGTAAATAAAATCGGTGAACCGAGTCGACTTCTAATCATCAAAGCAACGATGATTATAATTGGCGACAGAATAAGTAAAGTGCTTAAAGCGACTAAAAAATCAAATAAACGTTTAGCCATCAGTTCATTCCCATTTCGATTAACATTGCGTGATTAACTTTATGAACATCATATTTGTTTTCAGCCATTTCACGTGACTTAGCCCCCATCGCAATAACACTAGCTGGCTCGTTAATAAAAGAAATCATGGCTGTCGCGAGTTCGTCTACTGATTTTACCGGGATCAAATACCCATTAGCGCCATCAACAACCGTTTCTCGGCAACCTGGCGCATCGGTGGTGATAATAGCTCTCCCCATAGCCATTGCTTCCAGTACCGTTCTGGGCGTTCCTTCCCTATAAGAAGGTAAAACATACACACTCGCGTTTTCAATCGCAGGCCGTACATCTGATAATTTCCCTAAGAACGTCAAGGTCCCAGAATTGATCCAAGCATCAAGCTCAGTTTGAGAGATCGCATCAGGGTTATCGTCTATCCACCCGACCAATTCAAACTTAGCTTGAGGGTGCTTTGCTTTGACCAAAGCGGCAGCTTGAGCGTACTCTCGAACGCCTTTATCGCCCAATAGCCTAGCAATAAGTAAGAAGGTGACTTGATCAGGAAAGGGAGTGACTTGAAATTCAGCGACATCAACGCCTGAGCCATTCATAATTGCTGAAGGCACTGATTCAGGTAAAATGTCTAAATGACGAAATAGCTGCTCATCGTCAGGGTTTTGAAAAAGGACTTTATCATTACGACTTAAAGCGAATCGATATAAGGCTTTAACTATCTTTTGAACTAAGCCCCTTTTACCATTTGACTCCCCAGTAAAGGCGTAACCTAACCCAGTAATGAGAGAGAAACGATGCGGTACCTTCGCAAGCCAAGCTGCCAATGAACCGTATATAACAGGCTTTATCGTATAGCCTAAAACAAATTTAGCTTTAATGGCTCGCATCAACTTGAATAGCTCAATAACCGTTTTAATATCGCGAACAGGGTTCATGCCTGTTCTTTGTAAACCGATAGAATGAACCTTTGCACCTAGATTAGTTAACTTCTGATGTATTAAAGAGCTTTCTTCTAAATCGGGTACCGCTATATGGATTTCATATCCTTTTGCGATGATAGCTTCAATGAGCTTCCCCCTGAAGGTTATTAGCGAATCAGGGTAACTCGCTATTAATAAAAATTTAGTCATTGTGTTCTACTTTTTTAGATTCTGCAGCTGCGATAATTGATATCAATAAAAAGAGTAATATAGGTACAAACATCCATTTTTGCCGCATTGCAATACCGAGGTTGGCAGTGGTCATCGATAATAATACCCAACAGATCCCCACATAACTCCACATGAAGGCTCTATTACCTACCAAGGTTAAATTTTTATATTTAACCTTGGCTTTGAGCCCCATGAATAACAGTACAAGTAGAAACACGTTATCTATCGAAGCAAGTAATTGGCTAATACTTCTTGCCTCGAAGGGGAAAGGCCTTACTATGTAAGTAGCCATTTGCATCGGCAAAGACATGGAAGATATGTCAACTCCACCTCCCCCCCTTTGGTTATAACCTTGTCTTTTATCAATGTAGCTTTCTAAGTCTGACGCATCAGACTCAAGCCCTGCATAGTTAAGCGCAAACGGGACCAACACAGCCATGCCAGCCAAGGAAAGTCCACCAAGAATGCTTTTGGGGATTACAGGTATATCCTTTTGCAAAAATACAGAAATGGATATTGCAATTACCATCATTCCAGCAATATGTGGCCGAACTAACAACATGATCAAAATAGCGAAAGAAAGTAACAGTAGATGTTTTCTAAAGTCCAGAGCTGCGTAAAGGGCTAAGCCTATCGCCATAAAAGAAATAGCATCTTTACCTAAACCAGCAGACCAAAAACTAACAGAGGGTAAAAATACAGTAATAAGTACCAGACGGCGTAAATACGGACTACTATTTAGAGTCACTCTATTTAATGCACTATAGAATGCTAATAAACCGATAACACCCAATATATTAAAAACTAAAAACATTCCAAGAAAAGATAGCTTAAATTTATAGAGAAAGCTTATTAGATAAACAACAGCCATTGTTCCAGGCTTAAAATCAGCTAACGGTTCAGCCCCTTTGAAGAAATAAGTTGTTGCGTCACCACCATTTTTTAAAATGTATAGCAGATAGAGTAAACAAAAAATAGTATGATAAAAATAGATATAGGCTACACCCTTCTGTCCTAATGAAAAGAAAGGTGCTGATTTAATTGTTATGATAAACCCAATAACAAAAACAATAACAGCACTGATAACGTGCCAAGAATCAGAGAATAAATATATTTCAGACATAGTACCTCTGAACAAAGAGTCGATTTAAGCTAACAATATTTAGCATATAAGGAGAGATGGTTCTCTACACTGTGAGATAATGTGTAACACTCTGAATAGGTTAAACCATTTTTAGACAAAGACTTCCTTAACTCGTACGAACTTATTAACCGTTTAAGATGTTTAGCGTATAAATGCGGATCCAATTCATCTATGACTATTCCGTTTAATATAGTATGAGAAACCTCAGCACAACCACCTACATTGGTAACGATTGTTGGCAATCCAGTCAAACTAGCTTCAATCAGCGAGATTGGCAAACCTTCCCACGAAGATGTCATAGCAAAAATATCAGCATCATGCATATGTTCTTCGACATTATAAACATTTCCTAATAAATTAATCTTACCATCAAGTTTTCTCTCCATTACCTCTTGTTTAAAAGATTCGTAACCTTCGCCTTCGCCAGCAATTTTTACAACAAAATCGGTGTCATTAAGTAAACTGGCAACTTCTATGATAAAGCTGTAATTCTTGGGGGTGCAAAAGCGCCCAACCATCAATACAACTGGTACAGCCCGATTTAAATACTCTGCCTTCTTTTTAATACGCAATGTTGAAACGGAATTATTTATATTAACAACATCTTTAACTGTAATTTTACTAAGCATTTTTGTACACGCATGACATATGCCTATATAACTAGAGACTCTAAAGTCGAAAATTCGATAACAGAATGAGGGGAGCTTTAGCTTAATGCTATGGTGTGTATAAATCACCTTAACATGATTAGAGAACAACGAAAAAAACAAAGCGAAATATAAATGACAATGCAAAATGTCGGGTCCAAAATGAGCTATATGTTGCTTAAGCTTAGCTATACCCAAAAAAGGATTTTTTCGTGCTTTGTTACCAATAAAGCTAAACTGAACGTTAGCTTTAGTCAGATCAGCTAAGAATTTATTCTCGAACAAAGTATCCCTACCGATATCTTTGGCGTTCGAAAGAAAAAGGATATGAACCTCATGCCCCAGTTTAGACATCGCAATAGAAAGATCTTTGACATAGACTTCTGCGCCACCAGAGGCAGGTGAAGAGATAACGTGGGTTATTTTCATTTTGAGTGCTTATTAAATGGATAAAACCGAAAGATTAAAAGTTATATTCAAAGCGCCTAATATCAGCAGCATACTTGTCGCTAACAATATCGATCATTTTCTGAGTCGTATAATAATCACGATAGCTCCCCTTTTTTACAACTTTATTCGCATGGGGGATATCAAGCTTTCTACCGAGTTTGGACTCAATAATAGAAACAGATTCAGTAAGACTTTCCAGCTTGCCAACATGATCCGGTAATAGCTCACCTTGATTGCCGACTAAAAAGCGACTTTGCGTTTGAAACACAAAATCCAACTCATCGACATTCTTATCTGCTAACCAATCGACCACAAAAGACTCAAAAGTCTCGAACTCAGGAATTTGATACTGCTCGGGGTTATTAACCCCCATAGTGTCAGTGCGGCCTTGCTTGGCGAAGCGATAGGCTGAGAGCAGTCTGTCCCACGGATTTCTCACTAACGAAAAAACAAATGACTGTTCAAAGAGCTTTGGAAAGGCATTGTTAATCTCTAAAGATGAATAATGGCCTAATGTCCTGCCATAAATAGCATGATTAATGCTTGTGCCGGCCACTTTAGGCACATGTATAAAAACGCATTTGTGCTTACGCCAGTATAAATACCTACGATATAAATTTAATCTATATATAACCATTATGGAAAAGTAACCTTGTCGAAATATAATTTTTTATCTGAGCTTATTGAATAAATCAAAATACTCATTACCTATCGCTGTTAGCGTGAATGAATATAAATGAGCGTTCAACTCTTCTGGGTTAACAGCTGAAATATAGCTTTTATTTAAAATAGAATCGACGATGGGACTAGCTTCTCCAACGGGTACAAGCGTCCCAAACTTGCCATTTGCAAGTATCTCCTTTGGGCCACTGGGGCAGTCTGTTGATATAATATCGAGACCCGCGTCTAGCGCTTCAACGAGTACATTACCGAACCCTTCCCACGACGAAGTCATCAAAAACAGATCATATTCATTTAGAGTCGCCGTCAGGTTATCGACGAACCCACGAAGGTAGACATGTTTACTAAGATCATTTTGGTTTATTAGCTCCCTAATTTCAGCCTCTAACTCTCCAGTACCAAAAATATCAATTGAAAAACTGTAATCACGGTCTTTCAATTCTTTAGCGACCTTGATAATGAGCGGATAATTTTTAGCAAGTGTTAACCTACCCGCGGAAACTATTCTAAGCTTGGAATCGATATCAGTCGCTGTTGACTCGTTTGATTTTGGACTACGAGTCATATAATTTTCATCTAAAACTGGATTATAAATGCGTATGCATTGACTATTTGACAAGCCGTAATAATTAATGAGTGATTGTTTTGCGCCGTCAGAAACTACGACAACCTTGTTGCTTTTTCTACAAACATATTTATGAATAATACCCAATATCTTCGTTACGAAACCAAATTCAATATTCCTGTCCCGATTGTACAAATCACTATGAATTGTTGGTATATGAATAGCATCTGATTTAGCCATTTTTTTTGCAAAATATGTTATTACATTAGAAGCATCAGTAAAACTCAGTATAAAATCTGGTTGAAAGTGCTCAATTATTTGTACTAGGTCTAATGTTCGATTCTTTGCAGATATTCTGCTAACAAGCACGTTATCAATTATGCTATATTCTTTCTTTCGCTTATTCCAACAACATACGTTGACTGAGAAATCTTTTAATGAAAAAAAGTTCGCTAACTGAACGGCTACTCGCTCTGCGCCGCCTCCACCTATGGCCGCAACAACTATCAATAATTTTTTAGTCATTTTTAAAAGCCACCCAACTCGAAAGGTCTTTACCTGTTAACTTTGACAAATGTTCTATGTCATCCCTATAGAACTGACTAATTTCTAGACTTTGCGCATCAGTTAATTGCGGCTTTGACTTTAGCTTCGTTTGATTAACTTTATTAAAATAGTTTAAAATTCCTAATTTTGTTTTGATCGGAATAAACTGTCTTAAAGCACCGAGTAATCTCACAAACCTTTTAATATGCTTATATTTAACTGTTTTAGCTATATTGGCAACAGTCAATTCTACTGTATTGTCATAATCTAGCCCCAAGAATCTAAGTATTTTAGAAAGCTCTTGTTGAGGAGATTTTTTCAGATCGTCGAGAAAAACAAAATGAACATTATCTCGCTCTACCGAAGCCAATAACCGAGACACTTGATTACCCAGCAAGCAAGCTGATTGATAATCTAAGTGCAAAGGTTCTCGACACCACTTACTAACCTTCAATCCTTGACGCCTATCATTACTACTTTTCCAAGCTTCAAAGTAATCGGCTATATGCTCGTTAGTGGCATACCTTTGTTCAAGAAAAAGTGATAATGCCATATCCATCGGATTACGCAGACACACAATGAACTTACTATCGGGCCTTTTATGCAAAATATTGGTGATGGCTACCTTCGAATAAAGGTACCATACAGATGCGTCACAGGCATATTGTTTATTAGCATTGCGATATAGATCTAAATAGTCCTTTTCATCTTTGTATACCAAAAAATTATGATCAACATTGAAATGATGAGGCTCTTTCGAGGTTGGTACAAAAACTTCACCATGCTGCCTAAGCCAATTTGCTACCGAAGTCGTTCCACATTTAGGAGCACCTAAAACAAAAAGGTTGGGATATATTTCACTACTCATATAATTGCTCTACTATATTTTTATAGTCTACTTCTGAATTCCAATTACTGTCTTTACGATTTCTTATCGTACGGGCTGGATTACCACCAACAATCTCGAACTCAGATACGTCTTTAGTTACAACAGCACCTGCAGCTATAACAGCACCTCGGTTGATAGTTACACCTGGAAGAATAATTGCATTGTCACCAATCCAAACGTTATCACCTATTTCTACATCACCAGGAGTAATAAAAGTCTCGCCATACAACTTTTTTTGAACGGATAGATTAATGATTTCATGACCCATGTTATGATTCTGTGTAATTATTCGCACATTTTCGCCAATTGCACATAAACTTCCAATAATAGCTGTTCCCTGCCCCTTAATTACTATTGCCCCATTGACTCTAGTGAAATCACCTATAGTAGTTAAGCTGCAAATCTTTGACCCTTTAGCAATAAAAACATTTTGTGCCGAAAAATTAAACCACCGGATTAGCTTCAACTTGAATCGGGCTGCCAAACTCGTATTTTTAGAGTTTGAAAACATAATACCTCCAAACGTAACCATAATAATTACTAGTTATAGATATAAACTTTCTTATTGTTACCGATTTAAGTTAACTATCGAATCCAAGTAATTAGCTTTTCACTTCGGTAAATAGCTTGAGCCATTAACACATTCAGGATAATAACACTAACAGATACAGATATAGCAGCACCGAATGCCCCAAATTTGGGAACCAAAATTGAAAATAAAATTACATTCAGTATTAAAGTAAAAGAAAGTAACTTTAACGATTGCTTTTCCTTCCCAGTCATGCTCATTACCAAACCAACTGATCCCATGAGTACATTAGCCAATTGACCAATACATAAAACAACAAGTATAGGGTATGCCTCTAAGTATTCATCTCCAAACAAAAAACCAATTGCAATTTCGCCAAATAGAATTAAAGCAATTATGATAGGCAGTGATATTGCAGCTATTAACCTTACACTTTTAGTCAAAAGTAATTGAGTCCTTTCCTTATCCCCACTTTTAAATAATCGAGCTACATCAGGCATGATCACGATATTAATTGATGTAACGCTAAGAGCGATAAAACTAACAGCCTGCATAGCTACTTTAAAGTATGCTACTGACTCAGAGCTATCAATAAATCCCAATAACACGCTCACCAACTCCGTATTAAGGGTAGCGACAAGTGTAATCATCATGAAAGGTAAAAGGGCTGAGTTCCATTTTTTAGCCTCATATTCAGGATTTGTTGAATTAATAACTCCCTTTTTCGCTTCCCTAACAAAAACCGTGCTAAAAATCAATGCCAGGACCGTCGAAAACAATAGGATTCGAATCAACAATCCTCCGTCTATTTTAAACTCTAGAAGAAAAAAAGGAATCAAAGTCAACAATGTCGTCGCAGGAACAATTATTTGAATAGGTGTTTGAGACTTAACAGGTTGCCTAAAGCCATTAAGTATTGAGCTTTGTTGAATTAGAAGTCCCTTTATTGGGATTAAAAAAATTGCCCCCCACAACAAACTAGTAACAGAATCATCAAATACCCTAAAATACAAAAGAAAAAGCATTATAATAAACATTAACAAAGAAACTGCTAACACATAAAATCTTGACCAATTAATTATGCCAAGTAAGAGGGAAAATTTGTTTTCTAACTGATAATATGCGATCTGCCTTACTATTAATGTTGAAACTCCCGCTATAGCTGGCAATGTAGCAATAGTTATAACACCTAAGACAAAACTATATAAACCATAGTTTTCTGGGCCTAGATATCTTGCAAAGACAATACCTGCAATAAGAATAAGTCCTCGATTAAGGAGCATAATACCAGCCGTACCGAAAAACTTACTTCCTAAACCCATAATAAAACTCTTTTAAAATAAAATTCACACTTCATTGAATTAATATCTTCAGTTATAAATTTAAGCGTCACCTTAGGCTTATGCCATTCATAGAAAATAAAAGATATCAAACAATGCAGTCATATAGAAAAATTCACATGGTAAAAATAAAAAACTTAGATTGACATTCGTTAAATCGCAATGAATAAAACTGCATAATAAAAATCATGTATATTTCCCAGACATAATATCAGTTAGTTTCCCTTCATCTCTTAATTGCTTAACTATACCATGACCTCCGCTATCAAATTCAAAGACAGTCACCCCGTCAATACCTTTTAGATGATTAGCATGAATATAGTCTAATCTATCTCCAGTTGATACAAAAATAGAAATACGATTATCATTCGGTTTATCAATAAGTATTTTTCGTAAATCAAAAGCTGTATCTTTCAAAAAACACTTTATATAAGTACTAAAAATTTGCTTGCTCCACCTAAAGTCTCTGTTTTTAAACCGTTGCATTGGAGAAATAAAAGTTTGTGGCGCGAATGCTATAACCTCACCGGTCCCTATCAAATTCCCGAAAAGTATCGCTGCATAGCCTCCCATTGAGTTTCCAATAAAATATAATTTTTCAGGGTTGATTTTATCAATCTCACCTCTGATAAAGGCGGCAGTTTGAATAATGTTATTACTAATATCCACTAGCCCGCTCTGGTACCAGTTTTGCTCAAAATCTCTAATGAAGATCTTATTTTCATCGAGAATACCTGATGCATTATAAAACTCAAATGGTGGCATTGATATTCCGGCAGCAATACCGCCAAAAAATATGTAAAGATTTTTACCATTTTTAGACAACTGAATTTCGACTGACTTTTCCAAAAAACCTTCCCGTAGTTAATATAAACATCAATAAACCCTTACAGTTTAGTGGTGTTGAAATAACCATTTAAATCAAAAAAGGACATTACATATTCAAAGTAAGAATAGTTATACACTCTCAGAGACTTCATTTATAAAACCCATATACCAAGGCATTGCTTTATCTATTCCTTGTTGTATAGCAAATTCTGGTTGATAGCCTAGTAATGTTTTTGCTTTACCTATGTCAGCTTGAGAATGTCGCACATCTCCTGCTCTAAACTCACGATAGATAGGTGTTTTATTATTGACAACCCCATTACTTGCTAACGTTTCTTGAATGCTACTATATAGTGTATTTAGTGTTGTTCTATCACCCACGGCTACATTGTAAACATTATCTTTTACATCATCACTTGCTGTTGCGGCCAATATGTTCATTTGCACGGTGTTTTCGATAAAGCAAAAATCTCGGCTGGTTTCACCATCACCATTAATAAAAATATCGTTACCTTCTATCATGGCAGCCGTCCATTTAGGAATGACAGCAGCGTAGGCGCCGTTTGGGTCTTGGCGTTGGCCAAATACATTGAAATAACGTAGCCCTATCGTCTTAAAACCGTAGGTGCGGGCAAACACACCAGCATATAGTTCATTGACATATTTAGTTACCGCGTATGGCGATAGCGGATTGCCAATGTTGTCTTCTATTTTTGGTAACGCAGGATGATCGCCGTAGGTAGAACTACTCGCAGCATAAGTAAAGCTTTTAACTTCAGCCTCTTTTGCAGCCTGTAACATATTAATAAAGCCGGTAATATTGGCGGCATTGGTAGTTAAAGGGTCAGCAATTGAGCGAGGTACTGAACCTAACGCGGCTTGATGCAACACATAATCGACAGAAGCGACTGCTTGCTCGCAATCTTGATAGTTACGAATATCGCCCTCTATAAATGTAAATTCTTGCCACTGCTCTGCGGTGACTAAACTTTTTACTTCATCTAAATTATATTGATGCCCTGTGGCAAAGTTATCAAGACCAACCACTTTTTGGTTTAGTTTTAATAGTGTTTCTAATAGATTGGAGCCAATAAAGCCTGCTACTCCCGTCACTAGCCATGTTTTAGGTGCATCAAGCAGTTGTTTTTTTACTTCATTGTAACGAGACATGTTTAAACCAACATTTGTAAAATAATGAAGCGAGCTGAGGTTTCAGCTCACAAGAATAGGTCATAACTGAAGGTTGAATATTTACTTATAAGCGCATATCAACAGCATTTTTGGCTAACACATATTTTAAGTCATACAATACATGTTCTGCTTTACCCAATTGACGGATATTTTCAGCGCCGAGTTGTTTAAACTCATCGTGCCCTACTGCTAAGATAATCGCATCGTAATGGTTCGCTAGCGGCTGCTCAATTGTGGTTAAACCGTACTCATGTTTTGCTTCTGCATTACTGCACCAAGGGTCGGTAATATCGACGTTAATATTGTACTCTTTAAGTTCACTGACAATATCGACAACTTTAGTGTTACGTAAATCGGGGCAGTTTTCTTTAAAGGTTAATCCCATCACTAGCACATTCGCGCCGTCAACGTGAATGCGTTTTTTGAGCATCGTCTTCACTAACTGCGAAACAACATACGCTCCCATGCCATCGTTTAAACGGCGGCCTGCAAGGATCATTTCCGGATGGTAACCCACAGTTTGTGCTTTATGGGTTAAGTAATAAGGGTCTACACCAATACAATGGCCGCCGACTAAACCCGGGCGAAATGGCAGAAAGTTCCACTTAGTGCCAGCGGCTTCTAGTACTTCTAGCGTGTCAATATTCAACTTATTAAAGATAATTGACAGCTCATTGATAAGCGCTATATTAACGTCACGTTGCGTGTTCTCAATGACTTTCGCTGCTTCAGCGACTTTGATAGATGATGCTTTATGTGTGCCGGCCGTAATAATCTTTTTATATAGCTGATCGACATATTCAGCCACTTCTGGCGTTGAGCCACTGGTGACTTTTAAAATATTGGTCACCCGATGCTCTTTATCACCTGGGTTAATTCGCTCTGGTGAATAGCCGGCATAAAAGTCGTTGTTAAAGCTAAGACCAGACACCTTTTCAACAACCGGAATACACGCTTCTTCGGTCGCACCTGGGTATACGGTAGACTCGTAAACGATAATATCGCCTTTGGTAATAACTGTGCCCAGCATTTCGCTCGCTTTTATCAGCGGTGTGAGGTCGGGTTGTTTGTGCTCATCAATAGGCGTCGGTACTGTCACTATATAAACATTACAATCTTTTAGATCTGCAACATCTGCACTGTACTTTAGATGAGTTGCCTGTTTAAGCTCGTCTCTAGAACACTCTAACGTTGAATCTGTCCCTTCTGTGAGCTCGTTGATACGAGGCTGGTTTATGTCAAAACCTAAAACATTGTGCTGCTTACCAAATTCAACCGCTAACGGTAAGCCAACATAACCGAGACCAATAACTCCAATTCTTACATTATCTAGTGAAAGATCCATCTCACTGCCTTATCTTTAATAAACAAATAAACAAACAAATAAACACTCAAAGTTTTAACACTGTTTTTATACAGTAAGAGAAACAATCTCAGTCAAATAGATACTTAAGCTAGCTAAGTTGAGTTTGTTTGGCATACAGCATTACTTTTTATCGCTTTCATAACTGTAGTTATAGTAACCGTACCCGTATGACGCACTGGCGTTCTTTTCAACCGCATTTAGAATAAAGCCTTTGACTTCGATTCCCGCCATGTCAAAACGATGGCGTGCAACGTCTATCTCTTTAACGGTATTTTTACCAAAGCGGCCGACCATTAATGTTGTGCCTACCACTGCGCCAACAATGCTCGGGTCTGTTACCGCCAATACTGGTGGAGTATCAATAATGACGATGTCATACTCACTTGATGCCCACTCTACAAACTCAGTAAATCGTGGGTGTAATAACAGCTCTGAAGGGTTAGGTGGCACTTGACCACGCGAAATCACATCAAGGTTCGCAATGCCTGATGCTTTAATCACTGAATCAACATCTAACCGACCTGACAATAAATCGGAGAGTCCGTTATCCCACTCCAAGTTAAAATAGCGTTGCAGGTAACCTTTACGCATATCTCCATCAACTAATAATACCCGTTGCTCTCCTTTGGCTATCACTGTCGCCAAGTTTGCCGATATAAAGGACTTACCAATACTCGGAGCCGGACCAGAAATCATCACCACATTGTTTTTAGCTTCCATCATTGCGAAATGCATGCTTGTACGAAGCCCACGTAGTGCTTCGATTGATAAATCAGCAGGATTAGACTCTGCAAGTAGGCTTTCATTTAATTTGAGCTTTCTTTTATGCTTGTTTTGCTTGAGCTTCATATCAAGCTTCGCCTGCCAGTCTGATAAAGGAATACTGGCATAAACCGGAATGCCGAGCGCTTCTACTTGATCTGGGCTTTCAACCCCTCTATGAAGCGCTGCTCGGGTCAATACTATTACTATGGACAACACGCTGCCCAATAGCGTAGCAATAATCACTATCATCAGTTTCTTTGGGCTCACTGCGCCAGCATAAGATTGTGCGACATCTATAATCCGTACATTGCCAACAGTGCCCGCTTTTAGAATACTGAGCTCTTGGACCTTATTTAATAATTGGATGTAAATTTGTTGATTGACCTCAACATCCCGTGTCATACGCAATATTTCACGCTGGGTTTTTGGTAAGTTTTGAATACGTTGGTTTAAGCGTTGCTTTTCGCTTAATAGTACACTGCGTTTGTCGAGCAGTGATTTATAGGCTGGGTGGTCTTTAGTAAAGCGCTGGCTAATTTCGCTCTCTTTAAACGTGAGCTCATTTAATTGTGCTTCTAAGGTTACCATCACTTTTAGGGTTGATTGCGCTTCTAAGCCTAAATCGATGGAATCGTTCTGTTGGCGAAAGCTATTGAGCGCATTTTCATTAGCCGTCAGTTCTGTTTTAATATTGGGTAAATGCTTTTTTAAAAAATCTAAGCTTTTTTCAGCCTCAGCAGAGTTACTGGCGACACTTTGCATAAAGTAGTTTTCGGTAACACTATTTAGAATTTTTTCATTAATTGTTTTATTTTCACCGCTAAAAGTGAGCTGGAGTATGCCTGTGCGTTTCCCTCTTTCAATTATTACTAAGCCACCTTTTAGCCACTGTATAACAGATGACTTGGACCTTTTACGAACCGTAAACTTGTCTCCTGTTGCACCATTTAATGATTCTACAAATATTTTATAGTCATTTGATTTGGCCAACTCGTTAACAACGCCCGATAACACTTTGCGCTCATTAGCATCAGATAAGGTGAATGCCCCTGTATTGGCATCATCTATTGTTAATATGTAGGTTGAACCAGCATGAATAGGAGTTTCAAAGCGGCTTACTGTAATCTTGTTTTTACTGTTTAGTAGCCTAGCTAATCTTTTCCCTATGTAGGGCATATACATAGGCGATGCATTAATCGTTAGATTCAGTTCATCAACCGTTTTACCTAAATTGGTGCGGGATTTAATAATCTCAATTTCTGTGCTTGCTGATGTTTTTTCAGAAAACATATCCCCCATGTTGCCCACCAGTGCAGACATGCCGCTACTCTTCATCTCAACTTGTATTAAAGCATCCGCCTTATATACAGGTGTAGCTGAAAGAGCATTAATAACGCCGAGCACAGCAAAAGCCGAGGTCATCGCTAAAATAAACCATCTAGCATCTAGCAACGTGCCTAGTAACTTCCTAAAATCTATGTCTTCGGCAAAGCTATTTGCTGGGCTCGACTTTGATTGATTAACTGTATTGCTGCTCATAAATTAATAAAATCCGGTTAATGTGGTGCGATTAGCCACTTTTTTATTCTGATAGGTACGCGGCGTATATTTAACTTTGACTATTTGATTAAATTGCTATGGTTTTAACCTAGCTTGGTAGCCCAAGCACTAACAGCTATATCAATTAGTCGATAGGAGTGCTCAAATGCTTCTTTGCTTTGCCTATAGGGATCGGGGATCTCTTTTGAAATAAACTCCGCGGGTAGCCACTGGCCTAACAGCATGGTTTTGCCTCTCGATTCGGGTGATATTTGACTTACCGCTTCGATATGTCCTTTTTCCATAACAAGGATTAAGTCATACTCAATACACAACTCTTTGGTTAACTGCTTAGACTTATGGCTGGACAAGTCAAAAGCATCTTTAGCGGCTAACTCGACAATAGTAGGGTCTGCTGGTTTCCCAACTAGCCTACTTTTCTCTACGGCTATACCGGCTGAGCTAACTGTTTTATTTGGAATTTTATGTTGCAAAGCGTGTTCGCCAAAAGGAGAACGACAAATATTGCCAACACAAACTACTAATATTTTTTGAAACATGAGTTAAGCCTTTATGCACAGGAGACACTCTAAAAGTAAGCGAACGGACGCTTACTGTATACATATAACCTAAGGTTTAAATGGACCCTGTGGTTTGAAATTACTACCAATTTCTTACCCTTTGGATCCCCTGAGTAAGCTGATTAAAGCCGGTAATTGTTGGTACAATTTGCGCTACTACTCTATTCCAGCGAGTAATTGGTGCAGCGGTCACATACACAATGTCGTAAGGCTGAATATCGAACTCTGTTCCAATAATCATTGCAGTTGGATTTTCAACATTCAACTGGTATACATTTGCTGCTATTGAAGGGTCTTGATTGCCTCTAATAACAAATACTCCGGTGGCATCGGCTGATAACTCATCAAGCCCACCGGCACCTGTCAAGGCCTCAGTTAAGCTCATACCTGCTCGATCGATCTTTACAATTTGCGGGTTATTGACTTCCCCCATTACAAAGACTTTTTGTCCGTCATTGCGCGGCACATGCACAATATCACCATCTTGCAGTAATCTGTTCTGGGTTAAATCCCCTTTTTGCATTAATGCGTAAAGCGAAATTATTTCCTCTTTACCATTGCGGGTTAATACAACGTTACGCCAGTCTGCCTCCGGTTCTATGCCCCCAGCCTGGTTAATTGCATCGAGTAATGTTAGCGGTACATTAGTAATAGCTTGTGAACCTGCTGCGTCAACTTCGCCGGTTACATACACTTTTTGCGAACGGAAGTTGGCGACATTCACATCTACTTGAGGAGATTCGATATATTTTGATAACATAACCGCCATCTCTTTGCGGATCTCGACCACCGTTTTTCCCGCTACATCAACAAAACCGATATAAGGATAGAAAATGCGCCCATCTGCGTGTACCCAGTTACCAGACTCACTTGCACTTCGGTAAGAACCCGCGGGGATCGTTAATTCAGGATGATCCCACACAGTTACATTTAAAATATCTGCCGTACCAACTCTGTATTCATAATTAGCTAAGTCCGAGTCCAAAATTGGATTCGCTTGCCCCTTGATATCTAGAGGTGCCAACTCTCTTACTAGAGAGGGTGTTAGTGCGTAAACATTAACATTTAGTGCAGACTCTTCTAAATCACTTTGATTTATAATTTCATTCTCTACACTTAGATGTTGACCCGGCAAAACACAGCCAGTTAGTGTAAAAGTAAACAAAGCAGCAACAGTAATCTTTATATTCATTATTTTGGTGTCATTAATGTTAATTATTAATAGATAGTATTTGGCTGTGTTAGACAGTTGAATACCGTTACTAATTGCACTATTCAAACTGGGAATAGGCTATAAGCAGTGCATCCATTAACAACACAGATGAACATCTGCCAGTAACGGGCTCAAGCTTAGATAAAATCTTAAATATCAGTTACATTACTAAGAAAAAAAACGAGCAAACTTGATGAGACAGCTCGGAATGCTCCTTTAGAAATAGCTTAAGGCGGGTATTTTAACCTAACGAGAAGCTTTCAGACACGCTACCGCCCTTGAATTCTGGCTTCCAAATTGCCCTATCATCTTCCCTGCGCAGTAATCCATCATGCTGCAACCTTGTTAATTCCGCACGATTATACACAGATAAATTACATTTTTGTGCCAATTTTTTGGCTTTTTAACAGAAATAGTCTATGAGACTTACTGCAGTTTG
This sequence comes from Shewanella sp. 10N.286.45.A1, assembly GCF_041470405.1. NCBI lineage: Bacteria > Pseudomonadati > Pseudomonadota > Gammaproteobacteria > Alteromonadales > Shewanellaceae > Shewanella > Shewanella sp. 10N.286.45.A1. Next base: position 530 of record NZ_JBFRMK010000055.1, on the reverse strand, counting down.
TTTTTTATACAAAAATTTAGATTTCAAGATGTTTTTACAAAAAGATGCCAAAGTATTTACACCGACACCATTAAAGGGTTGCTTATTCAGTGGGTTAAAATCACTTTAGATCAGTAAGAGGTTATCGCGAATAGTCATTCTAGGCTCTGGTAGCCTGTTCCGTTGTCGATAATTGCGCCTGCATTATTCTACCTTCGACCATCCTTGATCTCGTACAGCCTACCTGACTACCAAGAAGGGCCGGAATGCCTTATTTTGTATAAACAAAATAGTCCATATAGCTGTATATCGAATGCCACATGCGCGTTATAAGATGATTTCACCAAGCCTTGAATATCTGCCCTACGCTGTGAGCCCTCAGGACTTTCTCTGCTGCGTTGCATTAACTCAAAAGGGAACGCCCCCTCTTACTCAACGCGCCTTGAATTGAAATAAGCAGGCGTTATACCAATTGCATTAAAAGTTTGACCATTCAGCGGGAATTCAAAACGCTGTAGGAAAGTAGTGGGATTTGAGCTAATAGTTATTCT
>NZ_JBFRMK010000054.1:0-20241 GCF_041470405.1 Shewanella sp. 10N.286.45.A1 | reverse complement strand
TGTCGGGTGGACGACACTTGTTGCCAAGTGCCGTCTCCCTAAGAACCCAGCGTGCAACTTTCACTGCACTGGGCTCAAGCCTCATATAAAGTATCGTTTGATACCCAGCAATTAAAACAAAGGCGAGACTGGTGAAGACCAAGCATTACGACACTTATCAGGTTGTTTTCGCCTTTTTAAATAATCAGCGAACTCAGGATTATAAGCTGTAACTGGGCTTTTTATCTTCACATGCCTTTTTATGGGAGTTTGGGCTATCTGAACAAGATTAAACTGAGAATCTATATTCGCTATTTTACGCCAACCGTGAAATTGCCATTGCCCTTTACGATTGATGAAGTATTTCATAGCGATCCACCGTCTAGATTTAGTCGGGTGGCGTCGTTTAGCCCAATGCCATAGCATCTCGAATAGCTTATGACTAATGTAGTTGAAAGTTTTCTTGGCAACACTATGACGATAGTAATTCGCCCAACCACGCAGCTTAGGATTCACCAATTTGATGAGGTCGTTCACTGGTATGGTTGCGTGTTTCTTGATGAGTTCACGCAGATTTCGCAGAAACAATAGCACATTGGGTTTACTCGGTTTTATGAGTAACTTCCCTTTGTACTTTCTAAGGTTGAAACCCAGAAAATTAAAGCCATCGTCAATGTGTGTTACCTGTGTTTTCTCTTCAGAGAGAGTCAAGCCACGTTCTTCTAAAAAGCCAGCAATGAGCGGTTTGACTTCATTTACAAGAAATTCCTTTGAATGCCCTGTAACGATGAAGTCGTCAGCATAACCAATAAAGTTGACTCGTTGACCTTTACTCAGTGCAGTGGATTTGACATGTTGTTCCAGCCCTGTAAGGGTCATCACCATCAAGGTGGGCGATATTATCCCACCTTGTGGTGTTCCCTCGTCAGTTCGATGAAACACGCCTTTATCCATAAAGCCACACTTGAGCCATTGCGATAACATTCGCTTATCGATAGGAACGTTATCTAAGAGCCATTGATGTCCAATCTTATCAAAGCAGGCTTTGATATCTGCCTCAAGTACCCATTTAGCTGATTTCTTCTGGCCTAGACAGATAAAGCATTGCCCAATGGCATCTGCTGTACTTCTATTAGGGCGAAAGCCATAACTATTTGGATCGGCTAATGATTCAGAAATAGGCTCTAATGCTAATAAATGCAGTGCTTGTTGAGCTCTGTCTATTATGCAAGGAATACCTAATGGCCTGAGTTTGCCGTTTTTCTTGGGGATATAGATCCGTTTAAGTGGTTTTGCTTGATATCCTTTACGTGAAAGTTTATCAACCGCTTTCATGCGACGAGCATCTGTATTTAAGATGACACCGTCTACTCCAGATGTTTTACTACCTTTGTTTTGTGATACACGTTTGACCGCTAACAGCTTAGCCGAACGTGAGTGAGTCAATATCCACTGCAATGCTTTGGCTTTGCCGTGTCTACCTTCTCTTATTGCCTTTGCAATACGCATTTGAAGCTTTAATACATGCGCCTCTACGGCCTGCCAATTGATGGCTTGCCATAGTGCACCGTCAGAAGATGCACTAATTTCATTCGAAATCATCATTTGCTTTTCTCCTTTAATAAAGTTCTTCACACTCTCTTGCAATGAGAGACCAGTCGGAAGTGGGCTCACTTTCGTGATCAGACATAGGCCTGTATCTGCATCATTACAATGCAGCCTTTGCTTTTTCCAACCTCCTCTACCTGCATTGCTATCGGCCGAATAAGCTTTCCCAGAGGGAGCAATACAGGCTTACCATGTTCCGTATGTCACGCGACGACAGGTTAGATGCCCGCTATAGTGCGAAGAGCCTATTGATCACGAAAGAGCATGGGGCAATCTCTTTCCTACTCTTGTTGCCTTTTGGCCACAGCGTATAAACCACTTCCGCTGTTTCTCATATAACGCACCTTATGCGGATTCACATACGTTCATCATACTGTCTACCTAGCACTTACCCAACGTGTGGTTATCAGGAGGGGCTTTGTCTCACGACTTAGCCCCCGACAGGTTTTAAACCTATCTTCGTTACATTGTCAGAGCCGCTACTTTATTCAGGCTCCTAGGTTCATCTGGTGATACAGATGGTCCACTCTATTAAGCGGTGGACAGCGCTTCATACGACCTCATGTCGCACGCCCCATTACGAGTTACGAGCAAGTTGTAACTGTCACGAATTACTTCAATAAATTCATCTTTAAAGCTGTATCGCCCAAAGGTGTTATTGACCAAATCCTTGTTATAGATGCAACTACCCCAAGGGTTTTACTGAACTAGGCAACTTGTTTCCTAATTGGCATTCCTAGTCCTATGACTTTGTTGATTGCTTTTGCACCGGCTAAAGCTTCACCTACCTGAGCGTTGTAATCCCGAAGCCTAAGTTTAGGGCTAACCAACTGCTTATATCGATACATCGCGGTTTCAGATAGATAATCATTGTCCTGTTTCCATTGCGCTAGCTCGTTACTCTTAAGCGCTTTAACTGCCTCATTTCTCGGGTGCCCACCTTCCCAATACCCGCCATTACTTCTGGGTGGAATAGTGGGTTTGCAACCTTTGCGTTGAAGCAGCGTATGGCATGCCTTCGTCTCGTATGCTCCATCGGCAGAGACTTGAGCTATTCGCCTTCTCAACGGGTTGAGCAAAGTGGGTAACACTTCATTATCCGCCACGCTAACCAAGGTGACTTCTGCCGACACAATCTCATGCGTACTACTATCAATTGCTAGGTGTAGCTTACGCCAGGTACGGCGCTTTTCTTTGCCGTGCTTACGGGTTTTCTATTCACCTTCACCGTAGACTTTGAGGCCTGTAGAATCAATAACAACATGGGCCACAGGACCATGACTCTTTGCCCGATATTTAATTTCAATAGTCTTAGCCCGCTTACTGATACAGCTGTAACTCGGGGAGTTTAGTGGCACATCCATAAGCTGAAATACAGAGTTGGTAAAGCCTTCTAGTGCTCGCAGTGACAAATTGAATACGCCTTTAACAACCAGTGCAGTTTCAATGGCAACATCGGAGTAAATATACCCTCGCCCACGACGACCATGATGTTCGGTACATCGCCAAGACTTAATGGCTTGCTCATCAATCCAAAATGTCAGAGAACCACTATTAACTAGCGCTTTATTGTACTGAGGCCAGTTGGTTATTTTATGCTTAGATTTTCCCATTTTGCTGCTTCCGCGTAACTATCTTGGGAGATCAGATCACGCTAACGGCAAAAGGTTCATTCGATTTAGGAAACAAGGCCTCGCCCAAAGCTTAAAAACACTGTCTATTCGCACAGTTATAATAATTCTCTAATAATTTTAATTATTAGAGAAGCAAAAATCAGCTCAAATAGCATCGATAAATTTCAGCATGAAAATATAACTGATATGTTTCAATGTGTTAAGTTTTCCATGTGGAGTAACAATGGACCTGATAAATGTTCTTGCTCAACTTTACGGCAAGGTTAACCTTAAAAGTGGTTGGTATTTATGATATTAGTCTCTTTACATCAATATGTTGCGTGATATGTTAAATGCAAAATTAATTTTAGACAGGGATTTATCTGAGATGCTGGATGAAGCTGCTGACTTGTTAGGTTCATCAGTAATTAAAACTGGTACTAACAAATATGATGCTGGAAATGCAATATATGAATTCCTACATTTTCAAGATATTTTGTTTAATATATTTAAAGAAAAACAGATGAGATTTGTTGGTGGGACAAAAAACGCTATAGATTTGTTCGATAAAGAAAATAGCAATTTAACAGATAAGAACGCGGCTACGCGCGGCCTATCCTTATTCGTTAAAAGATGCCTCCAGTTCGCAAAAAGCGTTTAAGACTATAAATAATACAATTTTATATACAAGGAAGGTAAGTTGAATTCAAAAAGCTTTAGTGCTCAACTAAAATTAAACATTCAAGCGGGCGCCCCAATAATTCAAATAATTAGCCATGAAACGTTACGTATCCGCGCAGCAACATTTAAGGTGGCAAGTGAATTAGATACTTCTGTCTATATTTGGGATCGAACAAACGGGCTCAGAGAGTATAAGGATTCATTACTAGAAACATTGTCTAATGACTATAAGCAGCCTCATGAAATTTTAGAATTAATCAATAATAATGAGGGTGACGATGAGATTTCGCTAGAAGGTCGTATCTTTTTAATCGAAGATTTTCACCCTAATCTACAAGAGCATGAGCATCAGCAAATCAGCAGGTTAAGACATTTTTCCACCTCAGTTTCAACAGGAATGATCACCGATTGCACGATAATTTTATCACAACCGTATCCCCAACTACCGGCTGAACTCGAGAAAGAAGTACAAGTCATGATGATGCCATTACCGGACACTCACGATTTAGAAAAATTAGCTCAACAAGCAAAACAACGTTTTCAGTTGGATGATCGTGACTTTACTCCGACACAGCAATTATTAGAAGCCGCACTTGGCCTTTCGACGAGTGAAGCACAGCTTGCTTTTGCCAAGGCAGCTTGCGAAAAACAACGGTTAACCGACGCAGAAATCCCTCTTATTGTTAGCCAAAAAGAGCAGGTAATAAGAAAAAGTGGTCACCTAGAATACTTCCACCCTAAAGCCACTCTTGATGATATTGGCGGTCTTGATAATTTAAAATCTTGGCTCAATCGCCGCAAGCAGTCTTTTAGTGAAGATGCAAAAAGCTATGGTCTAGAAACACCACGTGGCGTACTGCTACTAGGGTTACCCGGGACCGGTAAAAGTTTAGCGGCAAAAGCAGTGGCTAACGCCTGGCAGTTACCGTTATTAAGGCTCGACATGGGCAAAATATATGGCGGAATAGTGGGTCAGTCTGAAGAGAATATGCGCCAAGCATTACAACTAGCAGAAACGCTATCGCCTAGTATTTTATGGGTTGATGAAATTGAGAAGGGTCTATCTGGCATGCAAAGTTCTGGCTCAACTGATGGCGGCACAACCGCACGGGTGTTAGGCAGCTTCTTAACCTGGATGCAAGAAAAAGAGAAACCGGTATTCGTCGTTGCAACCGCCAATAATATTGCACAATTACCGCCTGAATTACTAAGAAAAGGTCGCGTCGATGAAATTTTCTTTGTCGATTTACCAGTCGAGTCTGATCGGATAGAAATACTCAATATTCATCTAAAAAACCGTGATCGCCTTGACGATTTTTCCGAAGATGAGATTAATAAGTTGGCAGCTATTAGCCAAGGATTTACCGGTGCAGAGCTCGAAGAAGCAGTAAAAGAAGCGATGTTTTTGTCATTTGATGCCGGGCGACCATTAGCATTTGAATATTTACAAACTGCGATTCAAAACACCTCCCCATTGTCGTTAACGATGCACGAAATTATTGATAACACCAGAAAGTGGGCAAAAGGTCGTGCTGTACCAGCTAGCAGCAAAAAACCTGAACCGTTAGATAACAAAAAGTCATCAAGCCAAGTACGTTTAAAGCAAGAAGGCGAAAACCCCTTTATATAAGTAACAGTAGAAGTAGAAGTAGTTATGGAAAACCCCTTTTTTTCTGCGCTTGAGAACAACAGCATCAATGGTGCTGAGTTATCAAAAGGTGCAACAGACACATTAACACCCTTTAGGCATTATCTAGAAAACAGCATAAAAGCATTGGAAGGCAAGCAGGTTAGCTGCCACTGGAAACCCTTAGCTTATGAGAGTTACCAATTAATACCACAGAAAAAGATTTATCAAGTCACTCTAACTTCGGTTGTTGAGGTTCAAGATAACAACTTAGGCTGGTATGAAATCACTGACGAGGTCGACGGTACACCACTTGATGATGATTTTATGCCAGATCCTAATGATAAAATTACGGTCGGTAAAGGAAGAGAGCGGCAGTCATTTGATATAACAGCAGATGACTTCGTGCAGAGCAGTGGAAAATACAAAATTTTCCTGCCTGAACTGGCAGAAATAAAAGCGATTACATGGTCTGGCTATCAATTAGCACTGCAACCTCTAAGCCTCGATCTAAGCACGCTAAATAGCGTTAAAGTCGATGGTTTTTTATGTTCAGCTACCGTCAAAAATAATACAGTCACCATACTAGGGCTAATCACCCCAACATCTAAGCTCGCTGTTGATGATATTGAACGTGATTTTATTATCGTGAGCACATGCGCTCTTACGGAATTAGAAAAACTTAATCCGATAAAAACGGGCAACAGCTGGCTGGTAATCAACGCAACAAAGCCAGCAATCAAACATGCGATCATCACTGATATAACACAAGACTCATTAAGTAAATTATCAGCAAGTCACTTTAGTCATCACGACAAACCATTAGCAGAAAAGCAGTGGAATATTAGTTACAAAAAAAGCTCAGGGTTTAGCCTGCAAGCACAGCAATCTGATCAACAAGCGATTAGTGACCTTGTTTGTAACGAATACCCCCAACTCGAGTTAACAATAAACAAAGAGCAAATAAAAGAACACTGGATCCAACTCATTGAACCCGAAAATTCTGATGATAGCGGCAAATCCGTTTTAGATTATTTCTTTGAAGATTACGTCAATATTCATCATGGTGAGAGAAACAAGAATAGCAATCGAGATCCAGGTTACAAGGTCATAAAATCAAAACCTGAAGAACGCCAGTTACTGTTAGTAACTAACGTCGATAAACAAAGACATAAGTCTGTATATCCTCAAATCGCAGACAAATCGACATTACGAGTTCAGGTAGATACATCGCAACTAAAAAAACAACGTGATGCAATTAATAATTTAATGCTGCGCCCAACGGCAGGACAAGCAACACTAATTAAACTGTTGCAAAACCGTGAAAACATCCAGTGGGCACACCTAACTCCCTACGCCAAGTCAATTGACTGGAAAGTGCTAAGTGATCCTAATTTTGATGGCTGTAAAGAACAGCGTGAGTTTGTCACAAAAGCTTTAGGATCTAGTGATTTTACTATCTTAGACGGTCCGCCGGGGACAGGTAAAACCACTACCATCTTAGAATTAATTGTTCAATTAGTACGCCAAGGCAAGCGAATCTTACTAAGCGCCTCGACGCACGCAGCTATTAATAATGTGCTTGAACGGGTTGAAGAAAATAACCTGCTTGATGAAATATTCCCACTCCGTATTGGTGATGAAAGTAAAGCAACAAATGTTGAACATTTTCAATATGACAATCAACTAACCAGCATAAACAAAGAGTTATCAGACAACATTTCCGAACAAATATTAGTCGACTCATCTAATTTGGTTTGTGGGACAACTATTGGCATTTTAAAACTATTTAGGCAGCGAATGTTGTCACTAGATAATGGCAATGCGCCGTTTGATGTCATGATTATTGATGAGTGCAGTAAAACAACCTTCCAAGAGTTTTTAGTACCGGCACAATACGCTAAAAGCTTTGTATTAGTGGGTGATGTCAAACAATTATCGCCGTTTACCGATCGTGAACAAATTGTATGTAATCTACAGCAGCTAATGTTAAAACCGGGTCGCGGCCATGAGAAATCATCTAACTACCAAGCACCCAAGTTACTATCACCAGACATCCAACAAGCGTGTTTCTTACTCGAAGAATTAAGAGGAGATCAACAAAATCTCTATAACAACCAACTAATCGTGCCTGTTTCACTTGGCGTATTACAGGCGTTAGGTAACGAAATAAAAGCGAGATCCCACCGCTGCGATCAACTCAATAATTTATTACTGATTGGCGAGCGACCAAATGAAAGTCTAAATATTTATGGCCCAACTCAGATCCTAAAAAATCCAATGCTACTTTATCAGCATAGTATCTGTTTTATTACCCCTACCGCCTTAAGTACATTGGAGTATTGCCTACCCGTTGATGCAATTATGTTGAGTGAACACTGGCAATCTAAGCGCCATGCATTTATTCATAATACCAATTACAAAAACAAGCAAAGTGTTGATTTTAGAAAAAACAACAAAAAAACATCGACCGAAATAAACCAAGCATATTTAAGCCGATTTAAAGAAACTAACTGGGCCGAAGAGCTGTGCTGGCGTTTAGAGCGAGAGTATTGGTTGCGGTTATCATCAGGAAGAGGAAAAACCAAAGGACTTGAGACTCAGATCAACAGGCTGCTCCCAGCTGCTATTAACGTACTTGGCCGGGTGCACGGACTTAAAAACATCGCATTTCCGTCGATCTTAGAGGCGCTATCCGGTGACGGTTTAGTAAAACGTAAAGTAGACTCAGCTACCACCTTAAACCAAGGTTTTCATCCCACGGAAAAATCACAACGCCATACGACATTAACCTATCAGCATCGGATGCACCCCGACATTTCTGCTTATCCACGCGAGCAATTTTATCAAAATCGTTCGCTATTTGATGGTAACCAAGTCAGTGCTGCACGCCAGTGGAATTATCCAAGGTTTGCCAAGCATAATGTCTGGATTGATGTAACGGGCAGCGTATATAAAAATGCCAACCTTAATGAAGTAAGTCGTATTATTGTTGAAATTGAACGTTTTTGTAAATGGGCACAAGGAAAGGTCAAAAATAGAAAAAATGAACCTTATGACATGGCAATTTTAACCTTTTACAAAGGCCAAGAAAAAGCTTTACGAGAAGCGCTGCAAAAACTCACTGGCAATAACAGATCCTATGCAAAATTTGATTACCTTGGCATTCAGATCAAACTGGCCACGGTGGATTACTTTCAAGGACAAGAAGCTGACTTTGTCATGTTAAGCATGGTTAACACAACACGAGATGGCTTTCTAGATGCGCCAAATCGCTTAAATGTAGCGATCACCCGCGCCAGATACCAGTTAGCGATTGTCGGGCATCACAGTTATTTTTCAAGCAGGTCTCGTTCGCCAGAATTAAAGCAGCTGTCTAAAGCAAAAACATGCCTGACGATGCGCTAAGGAATATATAAATGAATCAACCAAACAACAGATCGAACAAAAAAGGCAGTGGCTTTGGCGGACTTGAAGAATTAAAGGTGAGTACTGCTAATAAAAAAATGGCAGCCCCTAAAAATAAAAAAACGCGACATTCAGCTAAAGAACAGCCGTCAAATAATGGCGTAGCGAGTAATGAAAGTAATCGATTTTTTTCAGTACGTTTATCACGCCAACTCAATGTTAAACGCTATCCGGTTATCGCGACCATTTGTCTACTACAAAAAAGAGATGACATCGTTAGCTTGCTCAAGCAGGCGCAACAAAATCCGAGTAGTTTACCGATAAGATTAACATCCTACTTAAAAATGGAAGGCCTGCTCAGCAACGACACATTAACCGATAAAGCTAAACAGGTGCTCACCACAGGAAAAATGCCTATTAGCGAGCGCGGGCTTTATCATATTTGGTATAGCGACAATGATCCGCTGTTAGGTACTAGAGCATTATTAATCCAACGTGATAACGCCTTTAAAGAGCCAAAACATAAGATTTTATACAAAGGTCGAGATGCCGCGCAATCTGCCTTTGCTATTAGTTTGCAGGACAATAATCCTAAAACCCTAGCGGTTAAATTTTCTGGTAGCGAAAAAAACACCAGCAACAGATTAACTTCAGAGGATATTATCTCTATATCCCCAGAAGTTATCTGTGGTGCCACCGACAATAAAACGCTTAACTTAACTTGGGAACTTACTTTAGATAGCTCAAGTATCACACTTGAAGGCCCATTAAATATTTTATCAGGACATGATTTAAAACAAGCAAGTCGGGTCGATTTCGAATACCAGCAGAATGAATATCTATCAAAAGCTCCTGCTATTTTTTCATCATTGGCAATACACCTTGGCGGACACTGGCAGCAGCAGATTAAGCGAGCCAGCGTTCCGTTTCCGCTAACTAAACAACATCAGGGAATGCTGAGTCAATTTAGCTTAAATAATTATCCAGAATTTAAAATGGAGACTCAATATGGTCACTTTGACCATGTTAATATACAACACTTGCCAGTTGAGCCAATTCAAGAAGAAGCTAGTCAATGGCACTTGGCCTGGTTAGAACGCTATCATGCCAGCAGCTTTAAAGAAACAGTGAGCGCGGAAGCAGATCAACGATCATGGCTTGCTCAGCCAGCACTTAAGCAATACAAATTAGTGCCGTTATCGGGCAATGACCTTATTGGAACTTTATCTAAAGAAAAGAATCCTCACGCTTATTGGCACTGTGCCGCAATCAATGATTTAACCCCAAGCCTGTCGTCTATTGCAGCACTGCCATTAACCTTAATTGATAAAGAGCCCGTCGATATCAAGCAACTCATTAAGAAGCTCTCTTTGGACAAGCCTTGCACCCAATTTATTTACTCAGACCGGTACATAAGAACTAACCGCCAACAGTCACTGCTTAAAGTAATTGCACAGCCATTAAGTAGCTCTGATATAACCATTTTCACAGAATTAGGTGATGCGGAAGCACTAACAGGCAAATGCCCTGAACAATGGAATATAGAATCGTTTTCTAAGCGTGCCGATAATCATGACCGCTACTGGATATTTAAATCAAATGACCATATTACCGCCTGGAAATGCACCGTTAGCTTGGACTTTTTAATCAGTAAAGATTCCGCTTATTACGCTCACGGCTACCCAACATTCACTCCAATAGTTATTGAGCAACTTCCAGAATATTTACAGCGTGCACTAGCGCACAACACGCTTGAGGTAACAGCATAATGAGCATATTAGAGATACAACAAGAATCGTTTACTAAGCATTATCACGATGAATTATTGCCGCCTATTTTTATCGATCAGGGCTGCGCAGCCGAAGACAACCTCAGTTTACCTGCATTTATTGCGGCTGTAGAACAACAAACAATTATCAATTTAATTGATAATACTCGACTGACCTTGCTACTCGCAGTAGATCAATTAACTAACGCAGACATAATTAAAGCACTACAAAATTCTGCCGATAAAGGCATCAGGATTTATTTGTATTTAGGCAATGAACATAAAAATAAACAGGCGATTAGTGCGCTATCCAGTCGCTGCTTAATTCGCACTGGCGAACCACAACAAGGTGCGCTGCTAATTAGCGATCATGCTACATTTTCGCCAGTTGGTCATATCTTAAATTCATCGACTGTCTTCACCAACAATGATGACGATGACAATTTTTTTATTATATTAACAGCAGCACAAACCCAAGACACTTATCGTAGTTTTTGCCATTTATTTTGGGATAAAAGCGAAAAACAAGTCATCAAACAAGGTGAGCAATCAGACAAAGCAGTAACAAATCCTGCTGGTAACATTGTGGTTAATCATCAATATCAGCTGCCGGAACAATTAGCAGGTAATTTTACTCAGGCAAGTGATATTAAATTTAGTCAACTCAATCACCATAAGCTTGATTCCGCATTAGCAAGCAAGCTGTCTTGGGCAGCTAACAGCATTTTAGATCTTAATAAGGCCGAATTAGCGGAATCATTAGTTAGTGATAATAAAAATGTAGCACTCACAGACTTAAACGTTCCAAACGTTGTGGCGACAGACAGTGGCTGTTGGTTCATTCCTGATAACGCAGAAAATCAGCAGGTCAATTGGAGTCTCAAATTAAATCACCAGCAGTCAATCGAACTAACCAATAGCCTTGACCAAACCTTTGATGCAGCTCAATGGCAACTCGATAAATCACGTCATGTTGATAACTTAGATTCACAATTTATGTTTGTTGATGAAGCGAATAACGTTTATCAATGCGAGCAATCTGTAGAGCTTACGCTTGAGCCTGTATACACTGACAATATGGATAGTTTTTTATACGATAACATTGAAGATCTAACCAGTTCACACACAGAGTTAACTCGTGAGTGCCTGGCAAAGAGCATTCATTATAACGTGCACCGTCACCCTCCTTACTGCCCGAAAAACGCCAGAAAATCCCAGCTGTATAGCAACTGGGACAGCGCCAATAACAACTGGTTAACTGCATTAGCAGATCTTGAAGTCAAACTTGATAAGCTTGATACAAAACGCACATCGGTATCGCAATCAATTTTATCTTTTTTTAGTAGCTTTGCACTTGGTCAGCAACACAAACATAAGAAACTCAAAAAGTGTATTTTTGAGCTTAGTCAGCCAGGCATGATCACGGCAACACCTGCCGAACGAGCACAGCAAGAAAAGAACTATCTTGAGTGCTTCAAACAACTTTCTCACGATGATGATGCTACCGACCAAGCGATAGAAAAAGCAAAGCTAGAAAAACAGTGGCACGACAAAAAAAAACAATTAACAAAGAGTTTACAGCATAAAGAAGATATTTATTTACAAGAGAAACTCAACGTAGATACCCTCAAAGCAGGTGAAGAAGACAAATATGCCCTAGCGTATGATGAATTTGTTGCAAGTCGAGATAAAGCAGCTGCAACACACACACAAGAGCTAGTTCTTGAAAGTGACAAACTAGCGTCAATGTCAATACATCAGGCAACTCAATGGCTCAATAAAAATAGCAAGAACAATCCAAAATTGGCCGAGTTATTTGAGCTACATTTGATGCGATTAGAGGAAATTGAAAGCTCGCATAGCAGTATAAAGACCTCAAAAGAAGACAAAGAAAATCCAAATGAGCAACGTCAGCAACAGATTTCAGCTAATGAGGAGTTATTTATAACTAACTGGAAAAAAAAGTTTGAACAAACGCTTAATAAACAAAAAGAAGAAATCAGTAAAATCTATTCAATGGAGCCTACCGTGTTGGGTGAATGGCTAACAAAAAACACCAATAAATCATTGAAAAAAGTGCTTGAAACTCACACCCAACTCCGCAATAAAGTGACTCGAGATTTAGATTCAGCAAAAAAGAAACTAGATAACGCCCTTAACGACCAGAAGATTGCACAAGATTCACTTGATAAACACGGCTCTGTATTTTCTTATCGCAAAACCAACGAAAGCGATGAACTAAGTAAACAACTAGGTAACAATAAAAGTAAAAGCCAAGCTAAAAACATCGACTGGCCAAATGAAGCACTACCAATTTACCAGGAGCTGGAATTATTTGAAGCCAACAATCAACGCTATCTCACATTATCATCACTTGATTTATTAGAGCAGGCACAATGGGAAGCGCAACGTCTAAACGCCAAACTGTGTGCACCAAAGCAAGTAATAGAGGATATATAATGCCTGAGCAACAAATCACATTAATCATCGATGAGGAAGGCGCTATAACCGCAAAGACAAGTGGATTCAAGGGGGAGACCTGTTTAGAAGCGCTTGAAGAGCTGTTAGGAGATACAACCGGGATTATTCAGGTTAAAACCACCGATGAGTATCACCAAAAACAAGAGGTTCAGTGTAGTGAAACGATTAAGCTAAGGAAATAAGCAATGAGTGCAGTAATCAAAACAACCACTCCTTTCACTATTAAGGAGGTACTATTTTCGGCGCTAGCGACATTAGGAGCAGAGCCTGTATCAATAACAGCTGAGAATATTAATAGTTTTCGACAGCGCTCCAATGTCACCATTGGCGACATCATCACTAACCGTCGGGATTATAACGGCTTACAGCTATTTTGTTTTAATGGTGATATCTGGCAACTGCAACATGATCAAGATGAATATGCCACTCGTATTGAATCAGCTACACAAAAACAGTATCAATCTGTGAGTCGCTTTTTAAACGAGTTAAATGTCGCCTATCAAGGCTGTTATCAGGTACATCTCGAAAACATTGCTGAGATTGAACGACAACGCATTGAACAAGAAAAAATTGACAGGGTAGAAGCAACCCGCCAGCAGGCAATTGCCAAAGCGAAGGCACAAGGTTACATCGTAAAGGAAAAGCATATCCGAGGAAAAATTCAGCTCGTACTAACTCGCTCTGTTTAATATGAAGAACTTATTCAGTACCCAGTTTAATATTTCTCATATTGAGCCTGCCACCCATATTTATGGACCTGGCAGGCGCTTTGCCGTGTGGCTGCAAGGTTGCTCGCTTGCCTGCAAAGGCTGTTGGAATGAACAAATGTGGTCATTTAAGGCCAACAAATTATTGGCTCGCAAAACTCTGCTGGCCCAGATTCTGGCAGAGGAAGATATTGAGGGGGTCACTATTTTAGGTGGAGAGCCACTCGATCAAGCAGAAAATACAGTATGGCTAATACAAGAAATTAAGCGCCAAACGTCCTTAACAGTGATGTTATATACCGGATATACCAAGTTAGAACTTGAGCAGCAACAACTCTGGACAATCCTAGAAGCCAACGTTGACTTACTAGTAACAGGCCGATATCAGGAACAATATAGAAACACCAAAAATCAATGGTATGGTTCGGAAAATCAGGAACTCATTTATCCTGAAAAATCAAGAATTGAGCAAAGATCAAAACGACTAAACGAAGTAGAAATCATTATTGAAGAAACTGGCGAAGTGCGAGTGCTTGGCTATCCAACATAATGTGCAGTGGGAACAGCCGATTTTCTAAGGTACTTGGTGCCCGAAGCAAGTTAGACACGCCGAAATATTAACCAGTTTTGATTGTGTTGATTTGCACCATCAAAACTGGACACCGAATTGAGTGATTTTCCATACTTTTAGTTATTCAATTCTTGCTAAATTAACAACAGCGATGACACGTTAATAATAAGTCAATCCCTGTAATGGGCTTGCTAGCTATTTATCTTAGTTGGGCAGTGTAAGATTTCTAAACCATGGAGGATTTAGCAGAACCTAAGGAGTAGCCTATACTCTTCGGTTGACTGCTTTTAATCCCTTACTCTTTCCTGCACTTTGCTTTGTATCCAGTTTTCGATTTCTTTTCGAATCCAAGATACAGATCTGCAACTTAGTGATATTGATTGTGGAAACTCTTGTTGGCTCATTTTGCTATAAATAATTGATCTTCAATTGTACTTAAGTACTTTAGTTTAGTTCTAGAGATTTAATCGCCCCCTCAGTCGTCGTTTTGATATGTGAAATTTGATTGCTAACTATTTCATACTCTGATTTTTTCATTCCTCTACCTTCCAAGCCAATTGCAGCAAACGATATTACTATAGATACATTAATCTCATTTTATCGTCTGATGTGTCGTGTTCTTGTCTATCTGAGTGAATTAAACTCTTGTCTAACGGAATATAAGGGCAAAAATGAATAGCGTTAAACTAGATGCGGAACAAGTAAAGCAGGTTCGAGACCTGCGAGGGATTAGTCAAGAAAGCTTAGCTGAAAGTGTTGGAGTTGCGACAAGAACAATTCAACGTATTGAAGATGCTCATGCTGAATATAAGACCAAGCATAATGTTGCAGAGTTAGTAGCAAGGGCTCTAGCCGTTTCAATTAATACCCTTTTACCTACACCTGATAGACCCATTTATTCTTGGCTCGTAATGCGTGACGGAGAGCCTACAAAGCTAATTCACGATATCAACTCTGTGATAAAAGAAGAGATTATAGCTTCCTCAATGCCTTTTGACTGTTTGAAACCAGATGATGTGACCTTATATTTACAGAGCAAAGAGTTGCCGTGGTCAGTGACAATTGAGCACCATTTTGAGAGCACTTCCTCGAATAGTGAAATGACTTGGTCATTTCGGCCTATTTGTCATGACGAGGAGTGTGGTTTGGTATGGGTAAAGCCAACTTTCATTGAAGAACTTATGTGGATGAGTGCGGTAGCTACTTTGTGTTATGACACTGCTTATGATGTTTTTATCGATAATCACCCGCTCATTCCAGGCGATAGAGATCATCATTATTTAGCTATTTTTCACAGTCAAATTGGTCAAAACAAGAATCTTATTCATGAATATCAATTGTTTAATTATGATAGTAATCTAGCCATATCTTTGGGAAGTTGGTTATCTGAAAGACAACGCAAAGTAAATGCCCACCAAGAATATGCAACTGGTAAGTTATGCCTTGAGATGCATAGTAAAGATTCCTGCGGGATTGATATTTATAAAGTTTGGAGCAAAGGTGATGGTACATTTGAGCGTGCACCGTGGGCTTATAAACACAAGAACCAACTTGAGGATTCAATTAATCAACGGAAGCTAGATGATGTTGGTCCTGTAAGTATGACGTACTCAGCTCCTATGACTTATAAGAAACTCATTACCCCCATGATCCCAGCAATTTTAGGCTCGCCTGTCATTTGTGCACGGTTCGGATATAAGGAGAATAAAGTAAATGATTAATCAAATTCAATGTTCAAGCTGTTATTGTACCCTTTATTTAACTGGCGAAAATGGATGCAGTGGTGTGACTGGCGAGATATGTAGTAGTTGCCAAACGAAGCTTAATTCGGAAACTGTTGATTATTTTGATGACGAAGATTAGTTAAAAGGGAGCATGATTATTATTGTGGAATGAAACGCTTGTATTTTATACTAAAAAAGCGAGCCACCAGGCTCGCGAGTAAACGTTATAGATTATCCTCTAATTTTTGTGCCCAGTGCTGTTCAGCGATATCGAAGTATATTTCTGCTGGTAAGCCAAAAATAGCTTCGAATTCGTCATCAAAGTGCCCACAAAAGCTCTGCACTTCATCTTTGTAGAGCAGTAACACCATGTACATATCGAAGTCTTCCAGATACTGATTATCAAGTTCTGGATGCTCTTCTTGTATTGATTTACTGATACTCAGCCCTAAAATCCGACCTGCAGAATCTCTATGTTGATAGATGTATCGACTAAAACTAAGCTCGATATCATCGTCTTCAGTCACTTGGTGGCCTGCTAGTAACAAAACAGTGCTATGGTCGCGCCAGGGTGACTTTGATTGCCTTCGATACTCTCTGATGAACTGTGACTTCTTATCGCTCATAGTGGCTCCTAATTAACTAATGATTTGTCCTCATCAGTAGTTAGGGTTGCCACTTGCGAATTATTGAAGTGTTGGCGACAAAGCTTTATTACTTGTTCTTGCTGTATCGGTAATACTTGCTTCTTGCTCAAACGTTTCCTTAGTGAGAACTCCAAGAAATTAACTTCAGTTTCTAATGTATATTGGCCTCGTTCGGCATACCTGAGCTCTTCTGTAAGGCTGTTAGTTACCTCATTAAGTAAGTTAACCAGTGCGTTTAGCTGGGATTGATAACTCGCTTTCACCGACGTTCTCCTGTTGTTTTTGATGTCCAACAACTAGGTAGGAGGTGAGAAGGCGAGTTCTAAGCTAATAGCCTTAGTAAGTGATTGCTAAATACTGTAAAAGGCAACTCACTGGTTGCCTTTTATGTCTAATAAGAAGTTGGGGGAAACCTAATTGGGCATAAATCGAGAAGCCATATTTGCCCCAAAGTCACTCAACTCTTTATTAAATCGACTCATAATATGGTGAGCGTATCGCATGGTTGATATGATATCACCATGCATCATTGCTTTTTGTGTCTGGAAAATATCATTAGTTTGTCGAGTAAAAATCGTGGCAAATGTATGTCTAATGATTCTGAAGTCGAAATGCTTGAAACTAAGGCGGGCCTTAAAGGTAGCCTGTGCTTTCTTATAGCTACTAATGTGAGCTCCTTTTTTTGTAGGGCTTGGGAATAGCCATGGTGTTGCCATCTTTTTATGGCATGAGTGCTTTAACCATTCCTTCAGAACCTTTTCGATTTCAATATTGATTGTAATATAATAATCTTTCTTAATTTTGCCTTCAGTCCCGCTAATTTTTAATGTCATTTGAGAGAAATTGATATCGCTCTTCTTGATTTTTAGTGCGTAACTTGGGCGTAGGCCTGTGTAAAAACAGAGCAAAGATAGCGGTGTGAAGTAATCAGCATAAGCAGAGCTTGTAATCTTCCCTTTGAGCTTTTCCTTATCTCTGGTGGCTAATTCGGTGTAAATTTCCGCTAGTTCATCATCTTGATAATATTTATCTTCGATATTATTGACTTGGAGCTTTAGGGTATTACTGACTAATTCTTGGTCGAATACGAAAGGGTGACGAGGATCTTCAGAGGCTGCACGTATTGCAGCCCTTAAGGTGCTCATCGCCCCTTTTAATGTCGACTCCTTTAAATCAAAGGGTGATATGCCTGAGTTAATCTGTTGACTTGTTAGTTTGATGGTATGAGACCGCAGCCATTTTAATAGGTGGCTTTTAGATATTTCATTTATGGGAGTTGATAGTAAATTTGGAAAGTGATGCTCAATCAGGTTTATTTTTGATTTTGTTTTTTTAGGGTTCCTCAAGTAGATTAAACTTTCGTATTCAGGTAGGTACTCTCCCAGCGTTGGCATTGATTTGCGGGTGTGAATATTGTGACCATTTTGATAGGTTTCTTTTTGAGTCGCAGTTGCAGCTAGATATGACTCAACGGTTGATACAAGTTTTTTTCCCGCAGAAAGATCACAAATTTTCTTCTGACGGGAGTGTTTTAAGTGTGGCGATCTAGCGCGACAGTAAAAAACAACTGCAGAGACTTGGTGAATTTCTAGCTCGTTGTTTTTAGTTGCAAAACTGTTTCTGTATAAGCGTATATTTAAGTTGGCTATAGTTGAAATGTTGATTTCTATATAGTTAATTTCTTTATTGAACCAATCATTAAGTTTTGCGCGGTTTTTTTCTGCTTTGGTTTCTCCAGCCATTTTTGACAGGCCGTGGAGTTTGAAGTTTGTGAGAAACTCGTCAGAAACTTGTGTGTCAGGCTCTTTAAAAAGTCGCTTAATGCATGGAAGCAAGGTTTCGATGATTAGGTTATATAGCATGTCTTTATCCTCATTAGTGCACTTGGTGTGTTGTTGCGCAAATAATGACAAATAATTTTTTTTCCAGTTAATTTGGTTTAAGCGCTAGAAAGCGATTTTTCCACTTTTTAGACGTTGCCTTGAGTTCCTCTTTATTCTTTGTACTTTAAATACAATGGTTTGTGCGTGTTTTATTTATTTTTATTAAAAATGATATTTTTATGAGATAGGTGATATTTTGCTTATTTAGTCAGTCAGATCCCGAAATTTAGGTGTTTTATGAGTTAGCGCTTAAACCAAATTTATGGATTTTAACCTTTTTGTTTAGAGTTCAGTTCCTTTATTAGAGGAGCAACCTAAATGCGACAAGAAGTGACTAAGTTACTATTTACTGAAACGGAAGCTGCTGAATATCTCAAGATCTCGGTGAGTACTTTACAGAAAAGCCGAACAACCGGCTCAACAAAGATCTCGAACGGCATTGCGCCAGCCTTTGTACGGCATTTAGGGGGGGTACGTTACCGTGTTGATACCTTGGATCAGTTTAAAGTGGATAAGGGCTCTCGCAACTTTTACACCAAAAAAGCGAGCTCATGCCCAATTGAGCAAAATGAAGCGGGACCTAATACTGCTCCATTGGAGGTAAAGATAGAAATTGGAGAGGATCATTTTGATTGGTCATCTCTTGTTGCCCCCTCAAACAATAGAGGTGTGAGGCTTTAAGCATGGGCGCTATCATCTTCAGATCTATGGCGCTAGCGCTTAACCAGAATTTTTTGGATTTTTTGATCTAGCTTAAAATAACGGGGTGTCTATATTGGAGCCCTAAAATGTTATCTATTTCAAATGAAGTATTACTGACTGAAGTCGACGCTGCTGTGGTGATTAGCTGCTCGTTGAGTGCGTTACAAAAAAGTCGCGCTAAAAAGTCGACCAAGATAGCGAATGGGCTAGCCCCTAGGTTCATTAAAGATAAAGGCACCGTTCGATATCGGCTTGCTGATCTCGAACAATTTGTGGCTAACTTAATGTCGCAAGACTCGGGCAATAATGGCGCTGAGAACGAACGTAATGAAACCGTCGCTGAATTGGCTGCCGTTGATGCGGTAGAGAAGAAGCCCGTTAACGCAGCATTTGACTGGTCAACTCTTAAGTAATATCGATTAGCTGTCATTGGCTGAAAGCGCTCACCGCAAGGTCAGTGCTTTTTTTGTGGAGATTGATGTTCAATATTGGTTTACATCCACCACGATAAGACAGTGAGGAACCAGAGTGTTTTCTAAAGAACTCACTCAAGGTTGTGAAATGACTTCTTGGTAGCCCTTTGAGTTTATGCAACACAGAAGCGGACAATCAATACTTTCCCAATAGAGGGCTGTTAACGAGCGTGAGCAGCAATAATACTGCGCTTTCTTCGCTGCTGACGTGCCTAATACCAATTGCATTAAAAGTTTGACCATTCAGCGGGAATTCAAAACGCTGTAGGCAAGTAGTGGGATTTGAGCTAATAGTTATTCTATATCCAAATCCCATAGCGAAGCATACAGCGTTTTGAAACCCGCACTACGTGAGCTCCTCAGTCTTTC
>NZ_JBFRMK010000053.1:0-7236 GCF_041470405.1 Shewanella sp. 10N.286.45.A1 | reverse complement strand
ACACTCTGAGTAGATCAACAACTTATACTGATTGGTATAAAGGATTAATGATATTTATCAGTTCGGTACTGCTGCTGTCGGGTTGTGCGACTCACCAATCACCTACTGGTCGTGGTCAAACCTTACTGTTTTCATCACAAGAGATGTCACAGCTGGGTGATGCTTCATTTGCACAATTGAAGCGGCAAGAAAAGGTTAGTCAAAACAAAGCGACGAATAACTATGTAAGCTGTGTAGCCGATAGGATAACCGCTGCATTACCTGATCAAAGCTTACCGTGGGAGGTGGTGGTATTTGAATCTGAACAAGTCAATGCTTTTGCTCTGCCTGGTGGCCATATAGGTGTTTACACTGGCCTGCTAAATGTTGCGGTCAATTCTGATCAGCTAGCCACTGTAATCGGCCATGAAGTGGCGCATGTGTTAGCAAACCACAGTAATGAGCAAGTGTCGCGTGCACAGTTAACTGGTGCAGGAATGCAACTGGCTGATGTTGCCCTAGGCGCTGGTGGTATTGAAGATAAGAGTCTATATATGGCTGCGCTCGGACTCGGAGTTCAGGTCGGCTATATCTTACCTTATGGTCGCGACCAAGAATCAGAGGCTGATATTATCGGGGTTGAGCTAATGGCTAAGGCAGGCTTTAACCCTGCGCAAAGCGTAGAGCTATGGAAGAATATGTCTAAAGCGGGCGGGGAGCAGGGGCCTGAACTGCTATCGACCCACCCATCACACGGTCAACGTATTGCTCAATTACAACAAATGCAGAGCAAAGCTCAGCCACTTTATGAAGCGAATCGTGTCAGTGTGAAAAATACTTGTCAAAGGTCAAATTAGCTTCCCTTTTTAGGGGAATATCACAGATAATGTGCTAAACTGGCGCGCGAAAATTCATGAATCATTGAGAGTAAAATCATTATGTCTGATAAGTTCAGTACAATTGAAGAGCAAGCAAGTTACGGTGTTGGTCGTCAACTAGGTGAGCAACTAGCTGCTAACTCGTTTGAAGGTATCGATATTTCTGCCGTTCAATTGGGTCTATCTGACGCTTTCGAAGGTAAAGAAAGTGTAGTGGCTATGCAAGATATGCAAATCGCATTCACTGAAATCAGCCAACGTATCCAGAAAGTGCAAGAAGAAGCTGCCGCTGCCGCATCTGAAATCGGTGATAAGTTCCTTGCTGACAACGGCGCACGTGAAGGCGTTGTGACTTTAGAGTCTGGTCTTCAATACGAAATCATTACCGAAGGTAATGGCGACAAGCCAAACGCTGATTCAACTGTACGTACTCACTACCATGGTACATTCATCTCTGGTGATGTATTTGATAGCTCTGTTGCTCGTGGCGAGCCAGCTGAATTCCCAGTAAATGGCGTTATCGCTGGTTGGACTGAAGCACTACAACTTATGCCTGTTGGTTCTAAGTGGAAGCTTTGCGTACCACAACACTTAGCATACGGTGAGCGTGGCGCTGGCGCTGCAATCCCACCATATTCAACTTTGGTATTTGAAGTTGAATTGTTAGAGATTATCTAAGTTAGCCAATAAGCCTAAGTTAATACTTAGGCTTTTTTTTGACAATTAATTAGGAGTACAGAGATGACTGAAAGAGTAAGAGTGGCGATTACCGGCGGCAGTGGCCGCATGGGACGAACTCTTATTGAAGCGGCTAAACAAAATGATGCTATTTTGTTAGGCGCGGCGATTGAGCGTGCGGGTTCAACGTTAATGGGAGTTGACGCTGGCGAGCTTGCAGGTGTGGGGGCAATGAATGTTGCAATCACTGATTCACTAGATAAGGCCGTTGATGATTTTGATGTGCTCATTGACTTTACCTCGCCTGAGGCTAGCGTGATCCATACCGATTGGTGTGCTAAACATGGCAAAGCCATTGTGATTGGCACTACTGGTTTCAATCATGCTCAAAAAGAGCAGATTTCAGCGTACTCAGAACAAGTACCTATTGTAATGGCTCCCAATATGGCTGTCGGCGTTAATCTAATGTGGAAACTGTTAGAAGTTGCGGCTGAAGTGATGGGGCATTACAGCGATATTGAGATCATCGAAGGGCATCACAGATACAAGAAAGATGCACCATCAGGTACAGCACTTAAAATGGGTGAAGTGATCGCCGAAACCTTAGGTCGCGATCTTGAAAAATGCGCTGTTTATGGCCGTGAAGGTATTACCGGTGAGCGTGATAGAGAAACCATCGGCTTTGCTACCGTTCGTGCTGGTGACATTGTTGGCGAACATACTGCACTATTTGCTGATATTGGTGAGCGTCTTGAAATCACCCATAAAGCATCGAGTCGAATGACTTTTGCTAATGGTGCTATGCGTGCAGCTTCCTGGCTCAGCGCTCAAGGTTCGGGGCTGTA
Source organism: Shewanella sp. 10N.286.45.A1 (assembly GCF_041470405.1). Classification (NCBI taxonomy): domain Bacteria; kingdom Pseudomonadati; phylum Pseudomonadota; class Gammaproteobacteria; order Alteromonadales; family Shewanellaceae; genus Shewanella; species Shewanella sp. 10N.286.45.A1. Next base: position 4,856 of record NZ_JBFRMK010000053.1, on the reverse strand, counting down.
TGATATGCAACAAGTCCTTGGCTTAAAACAATAAATATTCAAAACCGCTATTAGCGGTTTTTTTATGTGAGAACAGTTATTTTTTTTAAAAGTACAGTTCCACTATAGACGAGTACCAGTTTTACGTATAAAATCGGCGGAATTTGTCAAAATTTCGTATTTTAGCGAAAGTTGGTATTTTAAAAAAACACAAAAAACATTGTATTTCAATGGCTTGGCTCTTTCCGGAGGTCGCGTTGACAAAGTCTGCCTTACTCGTACTTGAAGATGGAACCGTTTTTTCTGGCACTGCAATTGGTGCTGAAGGGATGTCTGTTGGTGAAGTGGTATTTAACACTTCAATGACTGGTTATCAAGAAATTTTGACTGATCCATCATATGCTCGTCAAATGGTAACCCTCACTTACCCACATATTGGTAATACTGGCACTAATGATGAAGACACTGAATCGTCGTCTGTTCATGCTTGTGGCCTTATTATTAGGGACTTGCCTCTTATTGCAAGTAACTTCCGAAATCAGCAATCTTTAAGTGAATACTTAGAGGCCAACAATGTTGTTGGTATTGCGGATATTGATACCCGTAAATTGACTCGTATTTTACGAGAAAAAGGCGCCCAAGCAGGATGTATTCTGGTGGGTGACTTGGATGAAGCCAAGGCGCTAGCAGCTGCTAAAGCGTTCCCTGGTTTAAAAGGCATGGATTTAGCCAAAGAAGTAACAACTACTGAAGCCTACCCATGGCGCAGTGGTAGCTGGCGTCTTGTGGGCGGTTTACCGTCAGATAAGGCTGAAACTGAGCTTAAATATAAAGTCGTTGCTTACGATTATGGTGTTAAGCGTAATATTTTGCGCATGCTTGTTGACCGTGGCTGTGATGTCACAGTGGTACCAGCGCAAACGCCTGCATCTGAAGTATTAGCGATGAACCCAGATGGGGTTTTCCTATCAAACGGTCCAGGTGACCCAGAGCCTTGTGATTATGCAATTTCTGCGATTCAAGAGATTTTGAAGACCGATATTCCGGTATTTGGGATCTGCTTAGGCCATCAGTTGTTAGCATTAGCCTCTGGCGCTAAAACCTTAAAAATGAAATTTGGTCATCATGGTGCAAACCATCCAGTGAGCAATATCGAACAAGGTAACGTCATGATCACCAGCCAAAACCATGGTTTTGCCGCTGATGAAGCAACATTACCAGCCAATATTAAAGTGACTCACAAGTCGCTATTTGATGGTTCTTTGCAAGGTATTCACCTTACTGACAAGCCTGCGTTTAGCTTCCAGGGTCACCCTGAAGCGAGCCCTGGACCACATGATGCTGCGCCACTATTCAATCACTTCATCGATTTGATTGAACTGTATCGCCAGAACGCTAAGTAGTAAATTCATCCGGGAGAAGATTTAAGCAATGCCAAAACGTACCGATATAAAGAGTATTCTTATCCTAGGTGCTGGACCAATTGTTATTGGTCAAGCCTGTGAGTTTGACTACTCAGGCGCTCAAGCCTGTAAAGCCCTACGCGAAGAGGGTTACCGAGTTATTCTTGTTAACTCTAACCCTGCAACCATTATGACTGATCCAGAGATGGCCGATGCAACTTATATCGAGCCTATTCACTGGGAAGTTGTCCGTAACATTATTGCTAAAGAGCGTCCAGACGCGATCTTACCAACAATGGGCGGCCAGACTGCACTTAACTGTGCGTTAGAGCTAGAAAGCCGCGGCGTACTAAAAGAGTTTAATGTCGATATGATTGGCGCAACTGCCGATGCTATCGATAAAGCCGAAGACCGTAGCCGTTTTGACAAAGCAATGAAGTCAATTGGCCTTGAGTGTCCTCGCGCGGGTATCGCTCATAACATGGATGAAGCACGTGCTGTATTAGCAGAAGTCGGCTACCCATGTATTATTCGCCCATCATTTACCATGGGCGGTAGCGGTGGCGGTATCGCATACAACAAAGAAGAGTTTGAGGATATCTGTTCTCAAGGTCTGGAACTATCGCCTACCAGCGAACTACTTATCGACGAATCTTTGATTGGTTGGAAAGAGTACGAGATGGAAGTGGTTCGTGACCGTAACGATAACTGTATTATCGTTTGTGCAATCGAAAACTTCGATCCAATGGGCGTGCACACGGGTGACTCTATCACCGTGGCTCCTGCACAAACATTGACGGATAAAGAGTACCAACTGATGCGTAACGCATCACTTGCAGTACTGCGCGAAATCGGTGTTGAAACCGGTGGTTCAAACGTACAATTTGGTATCAACCCGAAAGATGGCCGTATGGTTATCATCGAGATGAACCCGCGTGTATCGCGTTCATCTGCATTAGCATCAAAAGCAACGGGCTTCCCAATCGCTAAGATTGCTGCCAAGCTAGCGGTTGGCTTCACCCTTGATGAGCTAAGCAACGACATTACTGGTGGCGCAACGCCTGCATCGTTCGAGCCAGCAATTGATTACGTTGTTACCAAAATACCTCGTTTTAACTTTGAAAAGTTTGCCGGTTCAAATGACCGTCTCACCACACAGATGAAATCAGTGGGTGAAGTCATGGCGATTGGTCGTACTTTCCAAGAGTCACTGCAAAAAGCGCTTCGCGGTCTTGAAGTTGGTAAGAAGGGCCTTTGCCCTGAAATCGATATCACTGAAACCGATGCTATGTCACGTATTCGTCATGAGCTAAAAGAGCCGGGCGCTGAGCGTATTTGGTATATTGCAGATGCATTCCGCAGCGGTTTGTCGGTGGATGATATTTTTGCGCTGACTAACATCGATCCTTGGTTCTTGGTGCAGCTTGAGGACTTGCTGAAGAGCGAAGCACAAGTTGCTGAAGCCGGTCTTGCGGGGTTGAATGCGGACGTATTACGTACACTTAAGCGTAAAGGTTTTGCTGATTCACGTTTAGCAACATTGGCTGGTGTAAGCGAATCTGAAGTACGTAAACTGCGTACTCGTTTCGAAATACATCCAGTGTATAAGCGCGTTGATACTTGTGCTGCAGAGTTCTCAACCGATACAGCTTACATGTACTCGACTTATGAAGAAGAGTGTGAAGCAAATCCTTCAAACCGTGACAAGATCATGGTGCTGGGCGGCGGACCAAACAGAATTGGCCAAGGTATTGAGTTTGATTACTGTTGTGTACATGCAGCGCTAGCGTTACGTGAAGACGGGTACGAGACCATCATGGTTAACTGTAACCCTGAAACGGTTTCAACCGATTACGACACATCAGATCGTCTGTACTTTGAATCGATCACTTTTGAAGATGTGCTTGAAATCGTACGTATCGAGAAGCCAAAAGGCGTTATCGTGCAGTACGGTGGCCAAACACCGCTTAAATTAGCGCGTGATTTAGAAGCGGCAGGTGTACCAATTATCGGTACTAGCCCTGATGCGATTGACCGTGCTGAAGACCGTGAACGTTTCCAGCAAGCGATTGAACGTTTAGACATGAAGCAGCCTGAAAACGATACCGTGACAACGGTTGAAGGTGCGGTGATTTCTGCTGAGCGTATCGGTTATCCGTTAGTTGTTCGTCCATCATATGTATTAGGTGGCCGTGCAATGGAGATTGTTTATGATGAGCAGGATCTGCGTCGCTACTTTAATGAAGCGGTAAGCGTATCGAATGCATCTCCTGTATTGCTTGACCGTTTCCTTGATAATGCTATCGAAATCGACATCGATGCAGTATGTGACGGTGAAACCGTAGTGATTGGTTCAATCATGGAGCATATTGAGCAAGCTGGGGTTCACTCTGGTGACTCTGGTTGTTCATTACCGCCATATAGCTTAAGCCAAGATATTCAAGACCGCATGCGTGAGCAAGTGGGCAAACTGGCAATGGAGCTGGGTGTAATCGGTCTAATGAACGTACAGTTTGCTGTGAAGGATAACGAGATCTACATGATTGAAGTTAACCCTCGTGCAGCCCGTACAGTGCCATTCGTATCGAAAGCTACAGGTGTACCACTTGCTAAAATTGCTGCACGAGTGATGGCAGGTCAAAGCCTTAAATCACAGAACTTCACCGAGGAAGTTATTCCGCCTTTCTACTCTGTAAAAGAAGTAGTATTGCCGTTTAACAAGTTCCCAGGTGTTGATCCACTGCTTGGCCCTGAAATGCGCTCAACCGGTGAAGTGATGGGTGTGGGTGACACGTTTGCTGAGGCTTATGCTAAAGCGCAGTTAGGTGCAACATCTGAAGTACCTAAGTCTGGACGCGCACTTTTATCCGTGCGTAACAGTGATAAAGCGCGTGTTGCAGATTTGGCGGCTAAGTTGATTGAACTTGGTTACGAAATCGATGCGACGCACGGCACTGCTGTTATCTTAGGCGAAGCGGGTATCAACCCACGTCTAGTTAACAAGGTACACGAAGGTCGTCCTCATATTCTTGACCGTATTAAGAATGATGAGTACACCTACATAGTGAACACCACAGAAGGTCGTAAAGCGATTGAAGACTCTCGTCAACTTCGCCGCGGTGCACTGCGTTATAAAGTGAACTACACCACGACATTGAACGCTGCTTTTGCAACATGCATGGCGCATGCTGCAGATGACCGTTCAAATGTAAGTTCAGTACAAGAGCTTCATAAGCGTATTACTAAGTAACGTTTATTGTTGTGTTGTAAAAAAGGCCGCGAATAGCGGCCTTTTTTAATGCTTTCAGAAAATAGGTTGCCGCTTTTAGTAGGTGTGCCAACCGGAGCAAAAGTTTGAACTCTCAGTGAAAGTTTGCTGGTGCGGAGGTAATACCAATTGCATTAAAAGTTTGACCATTCAGCGGGAATTCAAAACGCTGTAGGCAAGTAGTGGAATTTGAGCTAATAGTTATT
>NZ_JBFRMK010000052.1:1178-1682 GCF_041470405.1 Shewanella sp. 10N.286.45.A1 | reverse complement strand
AGCTTATTCAAAACTGTTTACAATCCAATGGTGTCGCCACGCTTCGTAAGCGAAAATTACCTATGGAGTCTATGGTTTGGGCTGTTATCGGCATGGCCTTATTTAGGGGCGAGTCCGTTAGGCAACTGATTAATAAACTGGATATTATCCTCCCAAATGAAGTCGACTATGTTGCTCGAAGCGCTGTCACCCAAGCAAGAAAGAAATTGGGCAGTGACGTTGTAGAAGACATCTTTCGACAGACTCAACAGCGGTGGAACATGCAGGCTGAGCATCCACAATGGTGCGGCCTTAATCTTTATGGCGTCGACGGTGTCGTTTGGAGAACCCCTGATACACCTGAAAACGATAGTGCTTTTTCTCGCACGAGTAATCAATCGAGCCATGCTTCCTACCCCCAAGTTCGCATGGTGTGCCTAATGGAGCTCAGTAGTCATCTGTTAGTCGACTCATCTTTTGCTAGTGTGGCTGAAAATGAAATGACATTAGCCGCTAACCTCATCA
>NZ_JBFRMK010000052.1:0-386 GCF_041470405.1 Shewanella sp. 10N.286.45.A1 | reverse complement strand
TTGAAGAAGAATACACAATATGAAGTGGTACGTTCTTTAGGACGACAAGATAAGCTTATCAGGCTAACTACAACCCCTCAATCTAGAAAGAAAAGACCTGATTTACCTGAGTCTATCGAAGCACGTTTACTCACTAAAACAGTGAAAGGAAAAACGTTGCAAATCATCACTTCACTCACAGAGCCAATGCGTTATCCATCAAGTGAAATCGTTGATTTATATGCGCATCGATGGGAGATAGAGCTGGGATATAGAGAGATGAAGCAGTACATGCTTGAAACTCGGTTTACACTCAGAAGTCAGCTGCCGGAACTCATTAAGCAAGAGTTGTGGGGAGTCCTTCTTGCGTATAACTTACTGAGATATAAAATGGTATTGATGGCGCA
>NZ_JBFRMK010000051.1:0-22612 GCF_041470405.1 Shewanella sp. 10N.286.45.A1 | reverse complement strand
AATGCAATTGGTATAACAACTGATGGCAGTAGTTTTAGCTCAATTGCTATAACAAGAACATAGAGGTTTATTGATGAGAGGCTGTGGTTAGCTCATCAGCATATTGATAAATGGATTCATTAAAGGTTGAAATTGCTCAATTGAAGTTAATGTTGAGTGCTGTAGAGCAAGAGAATTGCTTGCTCAAGACTGATAATACTGAACTGCGACAGCAAAAATCAGTGTTAGAAGAAAAGCTCAATGCCGCACTCGATGGCACGGGGCTATGTCTATGGGAGCAGCATATCCCCTCAGGTAACCTCACCATGTTTAATATGGAGTGGGGCTCACTACTTGGCTATACAATCGATGAACTTGCTGCCCATATAGATAGCTGGAAAGGCAATTTGCATCCAGAAGATCGGAGCTGGGTGATCCAGAACTTTGACGATCATGTCAGCGGCAAAACAGATTCCTACCAAGTGACCCATAGAATGCTGCATAAAGATGGAAGTGTGAGTTGGGTTTCAGATCGCGGTCGAGTCATTGAATTTGATGATAACGGTCAGCCACTGCGAATAATGGGCACCCATATCGATATAACGCAAGTGAAGCGCTATGAGCTTGGTTTAGCTGAACTTGCGAACAAAGACCCTCTAACAGGTTTATTGAACCGTAAGGCGCTCATAGAGGCCTTTGAGCTGTCAAAACAGCTAACTTCCACTGGTGCACTGCTATTTATTGATCTTGATGACTTTAAAGCCAATAACGACCATTACGGGCACAAATTTGGCGATAGCGTACTCATCGCAATTGCTAACAAGTTAACCTTATATCTACAAGAAACAGCTGATATCGCGCGTTTAGGTGGTGATGAGTTTGTTGTGCTTTATCCTGCCGAAGATAGAGCGCTACTAACCGAAGTTGCCACTGAATTATTGCGACTGTTTGCAGCGCCGCTAGAGGTAGAAGGTCGCCGTATTAGCATTGGCTTGAGCATTGGTATCGCTGTCTATCAAACTGATGAGCAATTTAGCACTGTCTGTGAACATGCCGATACTGCAATGTATCAAGTAAAACGACAAGGAAAGAACTGTTTCAAGTTCTTCGCTTAATCAAGCTCATCTGCTTAGCGTGTGCGTCGAGGTGTTAATGCCAAGGCCCCATTCCCCCACTGGCTTAATACCGCACTGACATCTCCAATGCTGGCATCTATTAGGGTTACTTTCTCATTTGGCACCAATTTCAATGGCCCGGCAAACCCAGCTGGAGCATGGGGAGTGAGCACACTTGAATAGCTATCATCTTGCTCAATTAGATAGGCAAATTGTTGACTGCCATCTTCGTTAGCAAGCATCGCAGCACGAAAACCACCGTTGTATTCACCCTTGTCATTAACTGAATTCTTATCGCAGAAAATACCGCTCGCGAGTTGCTTGATGGAGCGATAAAGTGCTAAACGGCCAATGGTATTACGTTCGATATGACGAAAGAACTCGGTCATGAATGCGGACTTTAAAAAAATGCCAAATAGCAGTGACGTTAACGCAAGAGTGAGTAGTGCTAGACTAAACGGGTGTTCTTCTAACCCCATAAGTGAACCTGGGAGCAGCTGCACTATTGGACTCGATAGGCCGATAAGGAGCTCTATCATTTCATCGGCCATAAGATACAAAAGGAGTAAGGGTAATACCACTAGAAAGCCGCCAAACAGGCTGGCCTTTATCAAATTAACTGCTTTTTTCATCTTATCCTCGCAAGGTTATCTGTTAGATAGGCTATTCAATGCGGCGATAATACAGAACAAATCGAATATGGCAGTGGTAGTAACTATGCGATAATTTTATACGTATAATTAACTTACACTTAACTCCCTGCTTAGGTTGATAAAAGTTGATGCCGCAGGTGTCAGTGGCAAGTTTTTACGCCAAATTAGCGCTAAATCCCAAGTCAGTTGCGGGTTGAGCGCTTTATAAATCAAGGTGTCGGAATTTACTTTTTGGCAGATAGGTTCAGGCAAAATAGCCACCCCCATTTTAGCTTCAACCATCGCGGCGATAAAATCCCACTGGCCACTTTGAGCGGCGACATTAAGCTCTACATTGGCTGCTCGACTTAAGCGATGAATTAATTTTGTCAGTGAGAAGTCATCGTTATATTGAATGAACGGGAACGGCGCCAGATCTTGCCAGCAGATATTGTCTTTTTCGGTTAGCGGGTGATCTTTCGGTAGACAGGCCATCAGTGGATAGCCCTTAAGCTCCAAACTATCAAACTCCTGAGTATGGGTCGTTGGTAGAGCGGTAAAAGTCAGATCTAGGCTGTCGTTAAGCAAAGCTTGCTCTGCACCGAAACCGCCTAACTCTTGAATACTCAGCTCAACCCCTGGGTATTGTTTCCTGAATTGGGCAACGAGCTCAATGATCATCTCGCCCATCATTGGACAAACTCCTAAGCGCAGTTGCCCTGTCTGTAGACCATTAAGGCTATTAAGATCTTCCTTGAGTCTATGCCACTGCCCGACAATTTGCTGTGAAGTGCAGATAAGTGCTCGACCAGCTTCTGTGGCGATCACTTTCTGATTATTACGGATCAACAGTGGTTGACCAAGATTCTCTTCAAGACGCTGGATCATCTTGGTTAGGGTTGGCTGAGTCAGGTGTAGCTTTTCTGCCGCACGGGTGTAATTGCCCATTTCAACCAAGGTCACGAAACAGTGTAGATTCTTAATTTGAATATTCATGCTTATATGGAATGTAGTCGATGGATATTATTCATTTTACTAATAGTGCAAACAAGATTACTTTGACCTCAACCACATATCCAACCATTTATTCCATTATCAGAGGTCACCGCTATGAAATCTTACCAAGGTCTGTTTGCTCAAGCGCTTTATCTTGCCGCAATGCCATTAAACTCAGAAGAATCGACTAAGGGCAAAGCGAATATCAACGAACAAGAATCTATTGTTGAAGAGTCTACCAATAAGCAGGCTTAAAATACTCAAAGCACAACGTTGACAACAATGCCTAATAACTCAGATCAAGCTATTGCCAGCCAAAGCACCATTTCTCTTCGTTTGTTAATTCGTGCCAATCTATTTGATATTGGGCACGAGTTAACACCGCTTCAAACAGACATAAACTGACCGCACCCTCTTCATCAAATTTTACTTTAGTGATTAAAAAGTGTTTCTGCTTTTTTCTAGGCTCAATGGCAGTCCACTTGCTATGAAGCAACTTTCTTGGATTTATTTTATTCATGGTTGTTTCTACGAAATGAAGCCACGAAAAGATCAGTTACGATCGATAACAACAAGTAGATAACAGCGGGAAAAGCAATCTGAACCCATCGATATTTTAATGATAGGTTCGATTAGGGGATAAGTCGTTAGTTTAGTAGTTCGTGATCTGCAGGTAATTGACGACTGATCCATAGCACCAGTTTGTGCTTCATATTGGGGCCATCTTCTTTGTCTTTGGATAAGGCTTGAATGAGATTATCTTTAACTAATAAGCGGTAAATACACTCTACTTTATCTTTCGGTGAAATACCTTGGCCGAAATCAGAGAACCCCCTTTTTTTCGCATAACCTACACCAATTTCCATTGCCAACTTGAGTAATTGTGCATCGTGCTTTCCAGACTTCATATAGACACTTCTTAAGTCGATTGATATAGCTCTAACGTTACCTGAATCTAACTGAATGGCAAGAGACATTGCGCAGATAAGATGAGTTTAATCATTAGCATTTAAATCACTGCTTAGCAGGTTTTTGCTCTTTTAATGAGCCCTTTAACATTAGCGGCCCAGCGATGGTGGTAATGACGATAATCATCACTAATTCAGTGAATAGTTTCGGCGGAATGATGCTCGCTTGGCGCCCCATCTCAGCAAAGACTAAGCCCACCTCACCACGAGGCACCATAGCGCAGCCAATGGTGAGTTTTTTTCGCCATGGCCCCTGAGCTGAGAATCCCGCCGCCAGTTTGGTTAAAATAGCAATCAGCGCTAGCCAAGCGAGTAACAGTAATCCTGTTCCACTCACATCCAACTGGCTTAAATCCACCGTAATTCCAACGTAAACAAAAAAGATAGGCGCGAAAACATCGATAAGAGGTTTGGTGGACTTTTCCAGCCTATGTGTAAACGCAAAGGGATTTTGCAGGTAGCGGTTTATTGGGGAGACAAATTGTCGTGATAAAGCAATACCTACAGCAAAGCCGCCAAGTAGGGCTGGAGCACCGAATAGGTGGGCTAACCAGGCAAATAGACAGATGAGAGAGACGATAATAAAGACGTCATAACCGGGCTGTTTGAATCTCGATTGAAGCCCGCGTGCTATATAGATTAACGTACGAGCTAATGGCGGAGCGATGAGCAAAAAAATGATGACTTTGAGGGTCAACAAGACTATTGATAAAAAGTTTAAGCTACCGGATTCATTGAAGTTTAATAGAATACTCAGTAAAACTACCCCTGCCACATCATCGATGACAGCCGCCCCTAAAATAATTTGCCCTGCGTGGGTATGAGTCTGTTTAGCTTGTGACATGACTCTAATGGAAATTCCGATACTGGTTGCGGTTAGGGCACAGCCAAAAAAAAGTGCGGTAAATGTGGATAAGTTGAGCCAATATGCAGCCGCAGCACTGGCGATAACGGCAGGGAATAAAATACCACTTAAAGCTACCCATAAAGAGTGTCCTTTAGCGTGATAAAGGCGCTTGACCGAAGTGTCACAGCCGATATCGAATAGTAATAGAATAACGCCTAATTCGGCTAATACTGATAGTGTATTGTGGGGGCTTATCCAGCCGAAAACTGAGGGGCCAATAAGCAATCCCGCAATAATCTCTCCCACTACCGCTGGTGAGCCTAACTTAGCTGCAAACTCCCCCAGCAGTCGACCGCACACCAGAATAAGAAAGATGGAAATTACAAAGCTATCTATCGCCAATTTCCGCTCCTTAAACTATTTCTGTACCGCTTTTGATCTTGATCATGAGTCTGCTGCAAAGCGCGGCAGATCTGAATAAGCTTGTCTAAGCTAAAGTAAGGTAATAATAACTGGAGCAAACCATGGATAAGGTATTTATTATTTCGCCGCGAGAAGAGTCTCATGTAGATGCTATTGCTGCGGGAATTGACTTGGCTAATGGGCTGGGCAAACGCGCTGAGATTTTTGCCTATAGTTTCGAATACTTTGGCAGTGCTGAATACTATAATACCAGCTTCGCTGCGGTAGCTCATAAGCATATCATGAAGCAGCGCGAGGCGAAGATTGAAGCGGAGCTGCAAGAGTTGCAAGCACAAGAGATCCCTATCCATAGTATTTGGAGCAAAGACCTGTCTGAACATGCCTGTAATCATTCTATTCGTCATGGCTTCGATCTCATGGTTAAAGCGGTGCATCATGCTGATCATTATCTCCCTGTTGATTGGAACTTGATCCGCCATATTCAAATCCCCCTTATGTTGTTGACCGATAACCCGCTACATAAAGGTAATGCAGTCATGATGGCTGTTGACCTTGGTAATGAAAAACCGATTAAAAAGCAGCTTAATGAGTCTGTCATTAAACATGCTAAGGCCTTAGCTAAAGCCACTGGTTGCCAACTGCACCTAGCTTTCATTATCAGAGTACCTAAAGTCCTTCGTGATATTGATTTGATCAATACCAGCACCTTGGTAAAAGACGCCTACAAAAAACATCAACAGCAACTCGCCCAGTTGGAGCTCGATCCGGACTGTATCCACATTACTATTGGTGAACCAGACCTTTGTCTTTATGAGCTTTCTTGTCGATTTAAGGCGCGCTACTTAGTACTTGGTGCATGCCAGCGTCGCGGTATTGTTGGTTTCGTTATTGGCAACACTGTTGAATCCATCATCAGCAGGATCCGTAGTAATGTATTGGTTATTCCTGCTGACACATCTCATTGTTTCACTTAGGCTGAGGTAAGGTCGACTTAACCTTTTAAAAAGTTTCGCCTTATCCCTTGATATATAGTCAATAAATAAGTATTTAGGCAGTGAATTTACGTGTTAGTTGACACAAATCAAAAATAGCCAGAACAGCAGAGTATGAGAGACGAGGCAAGAACGATTTAAGCATTGAATAGGTAGTGTTTAACTTGAATTGTATCGCTGTCATAGTGATGGGAGGGCTAGTTTTCCATTAGTAAAAATGGCTGTTCAACAAAAAGCCACCTCAATTGAGGTGGCTTTAACATATGTACATAACAGGCTCGAACAAGGGCTACTTGTTTGAGAAGCCGTTCTCTACAAGCTCTGTTTTGTTCTCTGCTTGCGGTGTATGACACTGGGTACAGTTGTAGTACTCATTGTTAAGCTTAGCGTCGGCTAGCAAGTGTGAAGGATCGATCTGAGTTGCCTTCATACGTTTTGCTTTAGCTGGGCTGTGACAGCTCATACAACCATTTTTCTTAAGCGTGATTGGGTATTCCGCTTTATGTGGGATCATCGGTGGTTGATGTACAAAAGTACGCTCAATTGACTTACCACGTTTAGGGTAAACCGGTGCTGCATCGGCAGCACGAATATCGGTGATCTCTGACTTACCAAGTGAGCTAACGTTTACCGGCTCTGCTTGAGAAGTTGCTTGCTGACCAGAACAAGCGCTAAGCGCCAATAGCGCAGCTAAGGTGAGTGCTTTTTTCATTGGTTGTTCTCCGCCTTTAGGGCAATTCGATTTTGATACTGGAAAACGCGTTGGGCACAAACGTCAATACAACGGCCACATTGAGTGCAATCACTGTCGGTTATCATCGGTTGCTGTCCTCGCAAAGCAGGTTTTAATACCTGTCTTTCAGGGCAGACGTCAAAACAATCCATACAGTTATCACAATCTTTGGCATTCACTGCCGATACTTTAACTGGACTGGCTTTACCAAGCAGGGCAAATAATGCGCCTGTTGGGCAAAGGTGTCCGCACCATGCTCGCTCACTGATAAACAGATCCAGTAAGAAGATGGCGGCCAATATCCATAAGCCACTGCCAGCGCTAAATAACACTGCTCGATACAGTACTGGAACAGGGTTTAGCCATTCCCACACTGTCATGCCTGTTAGCACGGGCAGAATAAGCACGAGTGCTAGTAAGTAGTAACGCAAATTTCTTGGCATCTCACTGGTGCGAGGCAAGTTCATTTTGCGGCGTAACCAACTAGCAAGATCTGTCACCATGTTAACGGGGCAGACCCAGCTGCAAAATACCCGACCACCCAGTAACGCATAAAACAGTGCGATAATGACGGCGCCAAGTATTAGGCTTAGCTCTGGAATATGACCTGTCAGTAGCACTTGCAAGCTGGCAAGTGGATCTGACAGAGGTACAACACTTAAAAGCTCACTGGCTGAGAGGTTACCTTTTAGCAACCACAGGCCAAACCAAGGGCCGATGGCGAACATTGCAAAAACGCTGATCTGGCTTAAGCGGCGTAAGAATAGGAACTTGTGGGCTCGCCACCATCCTAGTTCATCGATTGCCGCTTGGGCGAAGCCCGGCTTTTTCAGGGTACTATTTTTGCTGTGGCTCATAGTTCAAGCCCCTTGTTCAGCATCTCAAGTGTGGTTTCTTCAGTGTTGATATAAGTATCGTGTGCAGCAGTTTTACCGAGTGCAATATGAGCAGGCAGTACTCTAATTGCGGCTTCCTCTAACACGCAAACATGTTCACATTTGCCACAGCCAGTGCAGCTATCGCTGTTGACCGTAGGTAGGAACATAGCGTGGTGGTCGCTACGATTATTGTGTTGCATTTCAAGCGTGATAGCGTCATCAATTAACGGGCAAACCCGGTAACAAACATCGCACCTTAAGCCTTTAAAGTTAAGGCAGTTCTTCTCATCGATAAGTACTGCTATTCCCATTTTTGATTGATCGATATCGGTAAGTTCATGATCTAGCGAGCCCGATGGGCAAGCCTTAACACAGGGGATATCTTCACACATCTCACAAGGAATAGTGCGGGCGGTGAAATAGGGCGTGCCCGTTGCTGCACCTTCAAACCAGCGCGCTAGTTTGAGGGTGTCATAAGGGCAAGCTTCTACACACAGACCGCAGCGTACACAGGCTGAGAGAAAGTCATCTTCGCTTAATGCGCCTGGAGGTCGAATCGCGAGTGGATCTAACTGTGCTGACTGTTTAGCCACTGCAGTTATTCCCATCCCTAGTAAGCCCATTGCGCAACCTGCCTTAGCCGAAGTGGCTAAGAACTGGCGGCGGTTGACGCCTTTGACGCTGAACTTACTTTGATTGACCTGACTCATTTGCTTTCGTTGTCTCCGCTTTTGCTCAAGCGATTAAAGTTAAGTGTGTTGGTGAAAAGTCTTAAGCTTTCATCACTTTGACTGGACACTTCTTGAAATCTGTCTCTTTTGACAGAGGATCAGTCGCGTCGAGTAACAACTTGTTGACCAGTTGGCGCGCATCGAAGAATGGCATAAATGCCACGCCTCTCGGCGGCTTGTTACGGCCTTTAGTTTCCACACGGGTTTTCACTTCACCGCGAGGTGAAGCAACAATCACTTCATCACCACGTTTAACGCCACGTGCTTTGGCATCTTCTGGGTGCATAAAGATCTGTGCATCTGGATAAGCACGGTATAGTTCAGGTACACGCGCAGTCATTGAACCTGTGTGCCAATGCTCTAGCACACGACCGGTTGATAACCATAGGTCATACTCTTTGTTTGGCTCTTCGGCAGCAGGCTCAAACGGCAGTGCAAAAATAACAGCCTTACCATCTGGCTTACCGTAGAAGTTGAAGCCTTCACCAGCTTTAACATAAGGATCACTACCTTCAACAAAACGACGTAGTGTCTCTTTGCCGTTAACGACAGGCCAGCGTGCGCCGCGGTTTTCATGGTAAGTATCGAAGTCAGCTAGATCGTGAGCGTGGCCGCGACCAAACTGCGCGTACTCTTCGAATAGACCTTTTTGAACGTAGAAGCCGAACGCATCAGATTCATCATTAAGATCTGCTTTACACTCTTCAGCAGGGAACTTGTTGACTACGCCATTGGCAAATAGCACGTCATAAAGTGTCTTATCTGCATATTCTGGCTGCTTAGCAATCAGCTCCGCAGGCCATACTTCAGAGACTTTAAAGCGCTTAGAGAATTCCATAAGCTGCCATAGATCAGACTTAGCACCTTCTGGTGGCTTAACTTGCTGATGCCACATGTGAGTACGACGCTCAGCGTTACCGTAAGCACCTTCTTTCTCAACCCACATAGCGGTTGGTAGGATCAAATCTGCAGCCATTGCTGTTACTGTTGGGTATGGATCTGATACCACAATGAAGTTTTCTGGGTTACGGAAACCTGGGTAAATCTCATCATTGATGTTCGGACCCGCTTGCATGTTGTTGGTACACATAGTCCAGTAACAATTCAGCTTGCCATCTTTAAGCATACGGCTTTGCAGTACAGCGTGGAAACCAGGCTTTGGTGGGATAGTCCCTTCAGGCACTTGCCATAGTTTTTCTGTTTTAGCGCGATGTTTAGGATTGGCAACTACCATGTCTGCTGGTAGACGGTGCGCAAACGTACCGACTTCACGTGCAGTACCACAAGCAGATGGTTGACCGGTTAGTGAGAACGGACTGTTACCAGGCGTTGCGATTTTACCCGTCAATAGGTGGATGTTATAAAGCATGTTGTTTGCCCAAACACCACGAACGTGCTGGTTAATACCCATGGTCCATAAGCTCATTACTTTCACTTTTGGATCGGCATAGGCTTTAGCCATCAGCTCGAGTTTTTCTGGCTCAACACCACTCATCTCTGCTGCATATTCTAGGGTATAAGTGCTAACGAATTTCGCGTACTCATCAAAGCTGATAGGCGCAGATTTACCATTACCTGGGTTCTTTGCTTTTTGCTCTAATGGATGCTCTGGACGCAAGCCATAACCGATGTCAGTTGTCCCTAAGGCGAACTTAGTGTGCTTGGTGACAAACTCTTTGTTCACTGCATCATTCTGGATAATGTAGTTGGCAATATAGTTAAGGATCACTAAGTCAGACTGAGGACGGAAGACCATTGAGTTATCAGAAAGGTCGAAGCTGCGGTTTTCGTAAGTAGATAGTACATGTACACGGCTAGTTGGGCTGCTTAAGCGGCGATCTGATAGACGAGCCCAAAGGATTGGGTGCATCTCTGCCATGTTTGCGCCCCATAGGACGAACTCATCTGCTGCTTCAAGGTCATCGTAACAACCCATTGGCTCATCGATACCAAAGGTACGCATAAAGCCACCAACAGCTGATGCCATACAGTGACGCGCGTTAGGGTCGATATTGTTGGTAAGGAAGCCTGCTTTGTGCAGTTTAGACGCTGCGTAGCCTTCCCATACTGTCCACTGACCGCTGCCGAACATGCCTACAGCTGTTGGGCCTTTAGTTTTAAGCGTGTTTTTCCACTTATCAGCCATGGTATCGAGTGCGACATCCCAGCTAACTGGTGTGAATTCACCCTCTTTATCATATTTGCCATCGGTCATACGTAGTAGAGGCGTGGTTAAACGATCCTTTCCGTACATGATCTTTGATA
This sequence comes from Shewanella sp. 10N.286.45.A1, assembly GCF_041470405.1. Classification (NCBI taxonomy): domain Bacteria; kingdom Pseudomonadati; phylum Pseudomonadota; class Gammaproteobacteria; order Alteromonadales; family Shewanellaceae; genus Shewanella; species Shewanella sp. 10N.286.45.A1. The sequence continues at coordinate 12,053 of NZ_JBFRMK010000051.1, read as the reverse complement.
AGAAGTAACCTTTAATACAGTTAAGGCCTTTGTTGACAGGGCTTTCTGGATCGCCTTTAGTTGCAACAACTTTGCCATTATCTGTACCGACAAGAACACTACAGCCTACGCCACAAAAACGGCATGGTGCTTTGTCCCACTTAATACTATCTTTTTGCTCTGCAGCTTCTACTATCTTCACTGGCAGAGTCGCACCAACTGTAGTTGCGGCGGCAACTGCTGCGTTGGCTTTTAGAAACTCGCGACGGCTAATGCTCATGGTGTTCCTCACTCTTTTGTTCTACTGGATCGACTTGATGATAAATAAGGCTGCTATTAATGACGCCTTCAAAGGCGTTAATAGCTTCGACGTTATCGAGGATAGAGCGCTGGGTTTCACCTTCTAGGGTGAGCACAAACTTTCCTTTATCGGTAACGGCATGGATTTCGGCGCCAACAAGGGCTGACAAGCGCTGCTTGATATCTTCTACAGACTTGGATGCTGCATGTATGACTAAGCTGGTAATATGAAATTCTTGGCTCATTCTTCTACCTTCTTTGTTTTGGCAAATAACGGCGATGAAAAACTCTTGCGGCTACCTACCAAGGTTTAACTCGAGTCTAGACCTCATAGAAAATGTGGGTATACCTCACAAGGGGTATTGAGGTTTTTTATCGACCAAGATCAACTTTTAGAGGGTGATCTAGTTCTCAAATTTACTAATAAAGACTAGAAGCTTGTTTGAATTTTGTCCACTCGAAATGTTAGCTTGCGCTACATTAAATATTCAAGATATTCATAAGCTTAGTAAATGATAACTATTCTTATTTATTGCTTTTTGAATGCAATTAAATCGTTCATTAAGTTTGTATTTGAGTGGCTATGACGGCTTAGTAGCCGGTGAGTTCCATGTAACCTTCGCCACGATGGCTTCCCTCTATACTGATCGGTCCCTCCCAATAAGGGATAGAGAGCGGCATGCTAGAGTCATTATTTAGCGGGGCGGTGCTAATATCGATATTTTCTGAAGGAATTTGAATGCGCCACTTTATTGGGTAACGGCCTGACTGTGTCTGTTGCCATGCCGTGGCAGTCATGCTTATCTGCTCACTGGCAAGGTTGCGGCCACGACCATCTCGATACATCACTCGGGCGCTATAAAAGCTACTCTGGGTTTTGCTGTCATCCCTTAGCTGAAACAACATCAGTGCAGTGTCGTTATCAAGTCGAATAGCAAACCAATCCCAACCCTGCTGGGTTTTCGATAAAAACTGCGAACTCCATTCTCTGTCGAGCCAAGCTTGTCCGCTAACTTTCTGAGGTTTACCATCGATAACTACGCTGCCACTGACATTGATAAAAGGTTGGCTGTAGTAATAGGAGGCGACGCTGCCAGCTGCATTTTTCTCACTGTAACCATTGTCACCTTGCAGCTGAAAGGGCGCAGTTGAATCAAGTTGTAATTGATAACTGAAATCTTGACCACTAACACTGAGTGTGGCGGGAAACAGGTGCTCGCTCTGGCTTAGCCATTGCCAGTCATCTTGCCTAATGGATAGTGGCTGAGCTTGGGTGCCAGCAATACTTTGATGACCGCGAGACCACTTCTCTTCAGCTAAATGGTTGGATGTGGAGGTAACAGCGGTATGCGACATATAGAGTTGCTGGGTCTGCCAAGAAGCGCTATTAATCGGTGCGTCTTGCTCGTTACTCATCGCTGAGGGCGGTGCTAATGCAATGCGAAACTGGGTCCACTGTAAGCCAATGCTTTGCTTTGATTCCGTCTCAAGGTTAGCGGTGAGATACCACCATTCCTGTCTGAAATCATCGTGTGCCATATGATCATCTGGAAAGCGTAATATGACGTTTGGCTCTACCGGACTATAACCCTGTGTTTTGCCATCGAGTAGTTGCCCCATGCCTGGGGTCGGTTGTTGTGCTGGTGAGCAGGCTGTTATGCAAAGCGCTAAGAGTGAGAAAACTATCACTTTGTTCATAATGCCTCCTGCTGCAAACTACTGACTAACGGTTTACGGGTTTGCCAATAAAGCGGCAGTAATACAGCTAATGCACTGGCGGCTAACGCAATCGCCACCACTCTAAAATAAGCTTGCCAGTCCCAAACCATGGCGATACTCCAACCAAATGCTTGCAGCGTAACCTTGTTGATTAACAGGTAGCCAAGCAATGCACCACTTGGCAGTGCGAGTAAGCAAGTGAACAATACAATCAACAGCATTTGTAACGACACCAAACTTCGCAGCTGAGTGCGGCTCACGCCGAGTGCATATAAACGAGCTAATGGTGCTTGCCTCGCTTTGGTGAGCATCAAGCAGGCGCTAAACAGTCCGATAGCAGCCACCATTAACGTAAGGCTGTTAAGAACCAATGTAATCGAAAAGGTACGTTTAAAGATCTCCAATGCACGCTGTTTTATCTTGGTTTGGTTATACATCTGCGCAGCAGACAATGGAACTTGCTGCTGTAATATCTGTTCTAATTCAGCGATATCACCATCGTAACTGGCTGCAATACTGCTTGGTTTGCTGGGCAGGTTCAATTGCTGCCAAGTTTGCTGACTGACAATGACTTGACCTAAAGGGTTGCCGTAGTCGTAAAAGATGGCTGCAATCGGTAATGGAGGTTGCTTGGCAGACTCAAACTCTGGAAGTGAGATCGTGTCACCGACTTTTAGGCGATACTTGATAGCCATGGGCTCACTTATCATCAGCGCTTTGCCCCCAAAAAACTGCGGCCATAGGTTATCGGTTTGCGCTTTCATTTGATTGCTATTTCTAAGCGAGTGTTCATCTCGGGTCATCAAGCTCACTGGGGTATGTTGATATTGACTGCTATGCACCCATTGGCCGTAAATATCAGTCACCTTAGACTGCTGAGTCAGCAGTGTTTCAGTGGCTAGGATTTTGTCGTTAGGTGGGCGAATATAAATATCTGCATACAAACGAGCATCGAGCCAGTTCTTCAAGGTTATCTCAAAGCTACCAACGAGGGTGTTCATCGAAATATTTGCCGTTAGCGCTAACAACATCGCCATCATCGCCAGTGACAATGGAGCGATCAACTCTTTGCTCTCAGCAACCGCATACTGCCATAAGCCATTGCTTGTCACACGGCTAGATAGGCTGAGGCACAACTGCAGTGATAATGGCAGCAGCAAGGGGATTGCCACGGTGACTACACCCAATAACACTAGGCTGTGTTGATACTCTTGGGTGAGTGGAAACAACAATGCAGCAAGGATGAGCAGGGCAATGGCGACAATGAACATCACTCGCTGGTATTTTATCGCATGGCGTTGCTGTTCAAAACGGCTAGTGCTACGGGCTAAAGGTTGCTTTGCTAATGCATTAAATAGTGGGAAGCATGCACAGATAGCGGCAACAAATGTTAATCCAACAGCTTGATAAAGCCAGCTCCACTGCCACAGTCCAGGTAATAATCTAGCACCATAAAGCTGTTCCAGTGTCAGCGCTATCATGGGTTGCAGCCAGTGACTGAGCTGTAAGCCTAGAATAAATCCAAGGATAGAGCCGACAACGACCAATACCAATAGCTCTAGGAGCAAGGCAGTTAATAGCGCTCGTTGTGGGATCCCTTGTTGCTGCAGTTGTACCAGCAGTTTTTGCCTTTTTAGTAAGCTGTAGCGCACGCCGTTATAAGCGATAAATAACCCAACGACAAATGCCAGCAGGCTCATGGCCGTTAAGTTAAGGTGAAAACTACGGGTTAGGCTTGTCAGTCCTTCGCCCTCATCTTGTTCAGCAATTTCAAATTGCCTCGTCGCTTGCTTGCTAAAAATTTGACTCACTTGCTGCTGGAGCTGATTGGCGTCGCCAAATAAGGCGATGTAACTTAACTTGCCGTTGTTATCTAATAACTTTTGGCCTAAAGATATATCCATGAGAATGGCATTACCGAGCCCAAGCTCATCGTCCAAACTGATCACATTAAGCAATAGATCTTCAAGTTTAAGCTGCCCAGTTGGCGCTGCCTGTAGAGCAAAACTTTGACTCATGAGTATATAAGGTTGGCCGGAGAGTAATTTGGCCAGTGGGATCTGACTAGAAAGCAATGAAGTTTGTGCGGGCTCAGCTGATTTATCTGAATGTTGCTTAAATTGCTGCACTGACAGTGCGGCAATCAAATCACTGGCTTGAATATCCCACCGCTGACCATCGTCATCGGTCACCGTGCCTGTTAGTACCGCCAATGATTGACTCACCCCGGCTTGTCGAAGGCGAATATAAACTGATTCAGGTACCATTTTTTGTCCTGCAATCGGTGCGAGAACAACTTGAGCGCGCTGACTGAGAAGCTCTGTTGCTTGAGAATAACTGCGCACTGCATTTTCGTTGGTTGCGCGCACGCCTACCAGTAACATGACGGCTAAAATGAAACCCAGCAGGATGGCGCCAGCTTGCAAAGGGGCGTTTAAGTAGTGACGAGCAAATACCTGCAAGCTGAGGCGGACAGATAACCCAAGCTGGCTATTCATTTATCTTGCCTTGCTCTAAATGCCAGCGTCTTTTCATAAACTGCGCACATTCATTGCTGTGAGTGACCATTAATATGCTGGTATTGGACTCATTGGCCAGTTCGGTCAGTAGCTGCATCACCTCAAAACCTGCTTTCTCATCGAGATTGCCGGTAGGCTCATCGGCCAGTAATAATCTAGGTTGGTGTGCTAATGCTCGTGCAATGGCCACCCGCTGTTGTTGGCCGCCTGAAAGTGCTTCGACATGACGTTTTTTAACATCGTTTAAACCGAGCTGTTTGATGAGGTGATCAACCCAAGGTGACCATGACTGTTGGTTGAGTCGCAGTGAGAAAGCGATATTGTCTTGTACATTTAACGGGGTGAGTAGGTTGAATTGCTGAAATACAACCCCGAGATCGCGACGCCTAAATTGACTCCACTGTTTGTCTTGCCATTGACTGGCATCTTCACCAAATAGGTTTAGCTTACCGCTATCAATAAACTCAAAACCGCCAATGATGTTAAGCAGAGTACTTTTACCGCAGCCACTGGGGCCAGTCAGTGCGACGGTATCTGCATCTTCAAGCTGTAAGTCAACTTTATCGAGTACTTGGTGATACTTGTCACCGTCATTAAATCCTTTTGATACTCCAGTTAAAGTTACGATGCTTTTGCCCATTACCACTCCTTTGTCGGTGACTCAAAGCGTGTTGCAAAGAGATGCGATTGGCTTCGTTCAATATTTATATTTGCTCGAGCATGCGAGTAACAGTGTATACGCTTAGTGAGAGCAATTGGATCCTTTATCAATAAATCTTATTTGATTGATTTTAGGTATTAACTGCCAGCCTTGCCTACACTAGATATTACTCCAAGTAACTGTATTAACCCCCATTAGCAGCGTTGTCAAAACAACGAACATGGGTTTTGGCTTTGCTGCACTGCTTATCGGCGATAGCCCTGTGGATGATGGACATGACCAGACTTCGTACTTTTCGTAGCCGAATTTTATCGCAAATAGCCTTGCCGTTAATTGGGATAATGGCAATAGTATTTAGCATTAATGCTTGGTTTAACTATCAAGCAGAAGAGCAGTACATCTATGATGACTTAACGCAGCAAGCGGACAATATTGCCCGTAGAATTGAATATTTTCTTAAATCCGCCGAGACCGATACTCGGTCAATTGCCGATCTTCTTGGTGATAGTAACAATAATGGCTTATACCGTGATGAAGCAAAACTTAAGCTACTGTTGACGCGCAGACTCGATAGACACCCTGATTTTTACGGTAGTGCCATCGCTTTCCAAAAGTCCTCCTCTAATGAACTGTTTGCTCCCTATGTGTACCGTGATGGCAAAAAGATTAAGGTTATTGATATCGGTTCTGATGGCTACGATTACACCGATGGCAATTGGGATTGGTGGACTAAAGCGATAAATAATAGCAACGGCTATTGGTCGAGCCCCTATTTTGATGAAGGTGCCGGTAATGCATTGATGATCAGTTACTCACAGCCCTTTGGTGAGTCATTGCCCTATGATGGGGTGATAACGGTTGATCTGGCGCTAAATACCATCCCTAAAATGGTGAATGTTGCGGCAGGAAGGATTGTGGTGATTAATGATAAAGGTCAACTCGTCTACCACCAAAATGATTCTCTATTATTGGCGGAAAGTACTGATAAATGGTTGGCTAAAGTCGACAGCAATCAGGCTTTTATTAGTTTAGTTCGTAGCAGTCAACCTGGTTACAGCCATATTGAAGATAGTCAGGGGAAGCGCTATTTAGCCAGTGTTGGCGTAGTACCATCACTTAATTGGCGGGTCATAATCATGACCTCTGAACAGCAGCTACATAATAATTTTTTGCTAGGGTTTTCATCACTGGCGTTAAATTTACTGCTGATCTCAACCATCCTATTATTCACTGGTTATCTCACCGCTAGACGACTAACACGTCCTATAGAAGAGCTGGAATCGGGGATTGCAGCTTTTGGTGCTGGCGAAACTAAACGCCTTGAAAAGCCAAAAGGCGCTGCAAGTGAACTTATCACTCTGACTGACAAATTTAATGATATGGCGCAGGTGCTAGAGGAGCGAGAACAAGCCTTGCTCGACTCCCGTGGTAACCGTTTTGCAAAGTTGATTGATGGCATGAGTGATAAATCTTTTTACTGCTCTCTAGAGCCAGATGGGCATATCGCGCAGGCAAGTGAAGGTGTTGAAAAGGTGTTAGGTGTAAGTGCTGAATTATTAAAACGTAAGTATCAGAGGATGTTTTCTGATAATCCTATTAATGAGCAAAACTGGCATTATATGGATGAAGCCTTACAAGGCAGAAATGTACTGCCTCATCAGGTAGAGATGCAAGATGCAGAGGGTAACTTACGTCGTCTAGATGTGTTTATGCAGCCTTTACTGTCTGATAATCAAGAGTTGCTCTCGGTTGAAATGCTGTTTAATGATGTGACGGAACAGTTTTCGGCGGCAGCGTGGTCAAATGCCGTGTTGGAATCTGCACCTGAGGCGATGTTGATTGTTGACGAGGCGGGGCAGTTGGTCTTTACCAATAGCCGTTGTCAGTTGCTGTTTGGATACGATGAAGCGCAGATGCTAGCGATGTCCGTTGATCAGCTGGTGCCTGATTCAGTTAGGCCTAAGCATGCGGGTCTGCGTGAAAAGTTTGTCGCTGAAGGGCGAGATCGTAAGATGGGATTGGGGATGACTTCTGATCTGATGGCGCTCAAAGCGGATGGTAGTGAATTCCCAGTAGAAATAAGTCTTGGGTTATTGCCTATTGACGTCGATGGCCAGCGCCAAGTGGCTGCAACAGTGCGCGATATGACCGAAGAGCTTGAGATTGCACAACGTATTATAGACAGTGAGAATCGTTTTCGCGGCCTAGTGACCAACATTCCAGGTGCTGTTTATCGCACTCGTATTGCTGATATCTGGGTGATGGAATATGTCAGCGACAATATCGGTGATATTACTGGCTACCCTGCAGCAGACTTTATTGAAAACAGTAAACGTAGCTTTGCTAGTCTGATTATTGAAGAGGATCTAGCCATTGCTACTCATGCCATTGAAACTGCATTGGTCGAACAAAAAAGCTTTGAAGTCCAGTATCGAATTAAGCATCGTGATACCAGTATTCATTGGGTGCATGAGAAGGGTAAAGCTATATACGATGGCCAGGGAGTTGCACTATGGTTTGATGGCAGTATTAATGACATCACCGTCAGTAAGGCAGCGCAACAGAAAATTGCCCAGTCTCAGCAGCAGCTTGAAACCATTACCGAGTCGATTCCGAGTACCGTTTACCAGCTACATTGGCGATCCAATCACGATCGCAACTTTACCTTTCTCTCTAGTGCTTGTATTACCACGTTAGGTTTTCACCGAGACCAGGTGATTGATAATTTTGACCTCGTTGCCGAATGTATTATCAACGATGAGCGTTCCCATATCATAGAGGCCTTATCCGGGGTGAGTTCGTCGGGCTTAAATTGGACTGAAGAGTTTCGCTATCAGCACCCTATGGGTGATATCCGCTGGTTGCAGGCGGGGGCACATGGCAACCAACTTGCCGATGGCAGTATTATCTGGAATGGCTATCTGATGGATATTACTGAGCGTAAACATATTGATAAAGAGTTGGCTAAGCGTGAGGCACACTTTAGAGCCCTGTTTGATAACGCTGGAATAGGTATCGTTAATGTTGATGAACGCGGGGCTATTCTAGATTGTAATGAGCAGTTTAGTCAGTATGTTCAACTGCCGGTCGATGAGCTCAATGGCAGCCTATTCTTTGACTATCAACATCAAGACGACAGAGAGTCTGCCAAGCAATTGTTCAGTGAGTTGATGGATAATGGTGGCAGCAGTATGACGACCGAGATCCGCTTACTACGCCGTTCAGGTGATGTGATGTGGATGGATCTGACCTTAACTGGCCTGCAAGACAAACACGGCACACTCAACTCTGCAGTGCTATCGATGGCTAATATTACCTCATTGAAGCAGATCTCTAATGAGCTTAAGCAAGCCAAAGATTCAGCCGATGCTGCCAGCAAAGCAAAGAGTGATTTCTTAGCTAATATGTCCCATGAAATTCGTACGCCAATGAACGCTATTATTGGCATGTCGCAATTATGTTTGCAGACAGAGTTAGATAAGAAACAGCAAAATTATGTGCAGAAAATTGATAGGGCTTCAAAGTCATTACTCGGGATTATTAATGACATTTTAGATTTTTCTAAGATAGAAGCGGGTAAGCTCGATATAGAATCTGTCTCTTTTCAGCTGGATACTATGCTGGAAGATCTCAGCGATATGTTCTCGGTTAAAGCAGCCGATAAACAGTTGGAGTTGCTATTCGCTGTTGCGCCTAATATCCCAAGGCAACTGGAAGGTGACCCGCTGCGATTATCACAAGTGCTAATCAATCTTATGAACAATGCGGTTAAATTCACTGAGCAAGGTGAAGTGCTACTGTCCATCAGTCAGCTTGAACGTGTAGAGGACACCATCACCTTACGTTTTAGTGTACGAGATAACGGTATTGGTCTGACCGAAGAGCAACGCAATAAGCTGTTTAAGTCATTCAGTCAGGCGGATACTTCTACGACCCGTAAGTATGGTGGTACAGGGCTAGGGCTTGCTATCTGTAAACAGTTGGTGGAGTTGATGGGCGGTGAGATTGGCGTTGAGAGTCAATTTGGTAACGGCAGCACCTTCTTCTTTACCGTCAAGTTCAAAGTGGCCGATAACAAGCTGATTAAGGCGGGGCAAGAGCTTGAGGGTATGCGAATTCTAGTCGCTGATGATAACGCCACCGCGCGGGATATTTTGCGCACAACGCTTGAAAGCATGGGCTTTGAGGTTGATACCGTTAAAAGTGGTGCTCAAGCAGTAGAGCGCTGTAAAACAACACAATACCCTGTTGCGCTCATTGATTGGCTAATGCCTGAAATGAATGGTTTAGAAACCTCATCGGCAATTATTGCTAATAGTGAAACGCCACCCAAAATATTAATTGTCTCGGCACATGCTAATACCGAACTGACCGACCATATCGACGGGAGCGGTATCGCTGGTTATATCACTAAGCCTATTAGTGCTTCGCGTCTACTGGATGGCATTATGTCATCACTAGGGAAAAACGGCGCCATACCTGTACGTCGTAAAGGCACTGAGGTGAACCAGAAACTGCTGGCGCAGCTTAAAGACAAGCGGATTTTGCTGGTGGAAGACAATGAGATGAATCAAGAGGTTGCCACTGAGTTTCTTGAGCAAGTTGGCATTACCTTGTCGATTGCAGATAACGGCCAAATAGCGCTTGAAAAACTAGCAACACAGACATTTGATCTGGTGCTCATGGATTGCCAAATGCCGGTGATGGATGGCTACCAAGCCACCCAAGCGCTGCGTAGAATCCCCGAGTTAGTCGAGCTGCCTGTTATCGCTATGACGGCAAACGCAATGGCGGGTGACAAGGAGATGTGTCTACGTGTTGGCATGAATGACCATATTGCCAAGCCAATAGAAGTATCGCTGCTATACACCACCTTGTTGGAGTATCTTGGTGATGGCAAGCAGCAGATATTGGCCAGCGATCTAGATAATAGCAACGCCGACGCTGCTGTATTATTTTGGCCCCAACATGCCGAGCTCGATGTTGATAAAGGCTTACAGTTAGTGCAGAACTCAGTGCGCCTTTATCGAAGAATATTTGAGCGCTTCTATACTGGGCAGATGCACACGGCCGAGCAGATAGAATTGGCGATAAGCCAAGGTAAAGTCGAGGACGCAATCCGCTATGCACATACCTTAAAGGGAGTCTCTGGCAACCTATGTGCACCAAGGTTAGTTGAAGTGGCTAAAGTGATTGAAGCTCAATTAACTGCAGACAGTGAAGTTGATGTTTCTGCAGAAATTGATGAGTTAAAGCAGCTGATTGAAGTGATCTGTCAGGCTATTTCTGATTGGATGACGCAATTTAGTTTACCAGAGTCAACAGTGGCTAAACCTGAGGATATTAAGGTTCTGCCAGCTGCAGAGTTAAAGGTCGTGGTTGCAGAGTTGGTGATCATGTTAGAGGAAGCAGACTCAGATGCCGTTGAAAAAATGGACGAGATTAAGGGGCAGGTTGCCGCTGATATGTGGCACAAAATGAGTCCAGCATTGACGATGATTAACAGCTATCAATTTGATGATGCAGCAGAACTTATTAAGTCGTTATTTGAGATTTAATACTATTATTTTAGATTGTTAACCGTGAAAAATATCGGCGTATCCAAATACGCGGTAGCATCAAAGCTGACTATACTTAAAAGTGATTATTCTCAAAATAGATCCTTAATAGAGAGGAGAGCTGGTTTAATGGATAAGGCCACCATTTTAGTTGTGGATGATACCCCAGAAAACATCGATATTTTAGTGGGGATTTTAAGTAGCGATTATAAAATTAGAGTGGCTATCGATGGCCCAAAAGCTTTAGCATTGGCGCAAAAAAGTACGCCCGATATTATTTTACTGGATGTGATGATGCCGGGTATGAATGGCTATGAAGTTTGTGAGCGATTAAAGCAAGATCAGTTAACCTGCCATATTCCCGTGATTTTTGTGACGGCTCTGGCTGAAACATCCGATGAAACTCAAGGATTTGCTCTAGGGGCTGTTGATTACATCACCAAACCCGTAAGTGCCCCGGTGGTACAAGCTCGGGTTAAAACGCATTTGGCGCTTTACGACCAAAAACGACTACTTGAACAGCAAGTCAAAGAGCGTACCAAAGAGCTAGAGGAGACTCGATTTGAGATCATCAGACGCTTAGGACGAGCCGCCGAATATAAAGATAATGAAACAGGGTTACATGTCGTCAGAATGAGCCGCTATGCGCGCTTATTGGCAATACAGTCAGGCTTGCCTGACAAGTATTGTGAGCTGATCTATAACGCCGCACCTATGCATGATATTGGTAAAATAGGTACGCCGGACTCTATCTTGAAAAAGCCGACGAAGTTGGATGAACCCGAATGGGACGAAATGCAGCGTCATGCTGAAATTGGTGCCGAAATTATTGGTGATCATCAAGACCCATTACTGGAGATGGCAAGAAGGATTGCGCTAAGTCACCATGAGAAATGGGATGGCAGTGGTTATCCATATGGTAAATCAGGTCAAGATATCCCTATTGAAGGGCGAATTGTGGCGATTGCAGATGTATTTGATGCATTGACGTCAATTCGTCCTTATAAAAAGGCATGGACAGTGGCCGATACTATGGCGCTTATTGATAGTGAATCCGGTAAGCATTTTGATCCAGAGCTAGTAGAGCATTTTAAGCAAATAGTGGATGAGGTCACGAAAATCCGCGATAAGCATCATGAGACTTAATACCAATCAGTATAAGAAGTTGATCTACTCAGAGCGTTTTTGGCACGCTAATTCAAGGCAGGCTAATTCAAAGTGAGTAATGACATAATGGTTGTTCCCTTATAAGTTTATTCAACGCAGAAGTAGCAAGCCAAAAACACTCCTACAGGCGAGTTTTAGCGGCTCTGATAC
>NZ_JBFRMK010000050.1:0-51196 GCF_041470405.1 Shewanella sp. 10N.286.45.A1 | reverse complement strand
ATGCAATTGGTATAATAACGCACTCACAAAAGGAATTGAGAAAATGAAAACCTGTAAATCATGCCGTAAAGAAATTGAATCTAAAGCCAGTAAATGTGCATTTTGCCAGTCATATCAAGTTTGGTACCGTAACCCTCAACTTTATGGCTTTATCATAGCGCTACCTATGTTTGTGGTCATTTTCTGGAACTCAGGCTTATTCAACCAAAAAAACTTTATTGACTATGAGCCTAAATTTAAAATTGCTGTAGAGAAGGTGATCAGCGCCAATGATCCAAGATATACCCTGTTCACTTATAAGGTAATAAATGACACTGATTACAAGTGGAGTCGCATAAACTATCAAGTGGTGAGTAAACAAGATGGTGAGCTTTTATCATCAATGACAGGCAGCGACTACAGCTGGGTTATTCAACCAAACTCAGAGTCACTACTCACAGTGCGAGTCGCAAATGTCCCTAATGCTAATCAGTGGTTCTTTGAGATCAAAGATTTAAAATCAGATCCTTATTATTAATTATACAATGTTGTTATCTGGAGCCACATTTTGCAGTGGCTCAATAGCGGTTATTTTGCATAACCGAACCAACTCCTTAAAGCAGCTATTATCAGCTCAATGACCTCTGGATGTGGGTAATCCAACCGATAATAAAGCATTAATTGAATAGATTGATCGACTTCCCTTTGATCGAAATTGAGTGAGACGACTTGGCCTAACTTTATTGCTGTATGAACGATATATTCAGGTAGCAAAGCGATACCTAAATTCTTTTTTACTAAAGAAACGACAGTGTTAACATCGCTGCACTCTATCGCCTCCAAAGTATTAAATAAGGCAGTATCATTTTGCCCTGTTTTTTCATATGGCGAAGACCAAATTGCGGTCTGAGAAAGTAACATATCTAAGTTCACTTCCGATTCTCGGCATAATAGATTGTCCGGATGGGCAATTAAAGCGGTATTTTCTTCGCCAACTAATGCGCCGCCTAAGTTTGGATAAAGAGAGTCGGCAATGATGCCAAGGGCAAAGTCGACATCTTTATTATCAATAGCCAATTGAACGTGGGTCATATCGGCATTCTTAAGTGCAATATGCAGGTTGGGCCAAGCTCTTTTTAATTCATGAATGATATCTGCTACGCCCTCGCCATCAAGTAACTCGCCAAAACTTATCGTTACGCTTAAAGGGCTGGCGTCACTACTGATCGACAAAGCAAGGTTTTCTAACTTGGCCAGATAGTCTATGGCTATTTTTGCCTTAGGGAGCAATAACTCACCTTTCTCACTCAAGACGACCACCAATCCATTACTTTGTCTATCAAACAGTAAATAGCCGAGGTTATCTTCCAATTCGCAAATCCAACGACTTACTGTGGAGGGTGATTTTCCTAATTGCCGTGCAGCTTTATTAAATGTGCCGGTCTCTGCTGCTGCAATGAAGCATGCCAGATTATGGCTAGATAGTGATAACAATGGTCTGTACCTCTTCTGTGATAATCAATTTATACAACCATTCCAAATATGGGTCAATTTGAATTGTGAACATTTCCATTATGGTGTGAAAATTCATTTCGTCAACAAAGACAACTGAACTAGCAGGCAATAACACTCATATTGCCTTAACTACAATAAGGTGAACTCATTATGAAAAAATCTATACTAAATATCGTTATACTTTCAGCTCTTTCATTTGGTGCTGTCGCAGCTGATAACGTTGCAGGCGATAAACTTGACTACTGGAACCCAGAACGTCCAGCGGTGCAGCTCGGTGCAGAAGTTATTGACCTAACAGGAAAAGGACCAGAGGCCATAGCCCTGTTCCTTGCGACAGTGGATCGCCTACAAGCTGATGATGAAGTATTACAGATAGCAAAAAATGCTGTTGAGAATAACAAGAAGATTGCGCCTGAATACGCAAAAATAATGGAGAGACAGGCCCAAATCCGAGGTGTAGAAGTCCATGAATTATATGCAGCTCTACTGCAAATGGATTGGTCAGTGAATAAATTATTAGCTGAGGCTGACAAAAAGCTGATGGCGGAGAATTTTACTAAGATCCGCGGGTGTACGACTATCGCATTTAATGATAGTGGTATTGTTGCACAGAGCAACGACCTCGGTATCTCTCAACTACAAGAGTTTCCAACTCGCATTGTTAAAACAGACGATGTGATGTTTATTCCAACGGACGGTGGCCATTTCCAAGGTATGGGCAGACATGTAGGCGCTGTACTTAACATTATCGGTGAACCGAGTGCTAAAACGGCATCTGTTGATGCGGATAATCTAGTGACGATTGATGCTGTATTCGCCGCTATAACTCACTCTAAGAGCATTGAGGACGCAATCAGTAAGCTACAAGGTTATACAACGCCTGTCGCAATGAACTTTACCGTTGCCGATGATTCAGCAGCATTAGAGATCTCAGCTGAAGGGCTTGTTGTTGTCCGCGGTGCTGGCGGTATAGGCCATGCAAACCATAACGCTGCAATGAAAAAGCGGATCTTGGGGATGATGCCAATCACTGAAGCAAATGAAATATTTGCAGACTCATTTGCGCGAGAAGCTGCAGCTCAAAACTTTGTAGATTTCGCTAAAGAGAAAACGGTAGATGGCATGAAGTACATCCTTAATCAAAAGCCAATTAACATTACCCTTTATGATAAAGATTTCGTGACAGTTGAAACGATGATCTTCGATACAAAGAAAGGCTGTGCCCATATATCAGGTGATAACCCTCTATTTGGTGAATACTCACAAGTTTGCTTTGACTATGGATTGCTTAGTTCTAGCCTGCTCTCCATAGCAGGCTTTCCAACATTAATCCGATGAGAAGCCTGAGCTTGAAGCTTAATTTTAGCCCGCACCGAAACCCAATAAAAAACCAGTTGCTATCGGCAACTGGTTTTTATTATATAAATCGATAAGAGCAATGAACCGCGAATTAAATAAGCAATTAATCCCAGATAAACTCTCTAAAATGTTTACGGCAAACCGACTCATAGCTTTCGTTGCCGCCAATCGCGACTTGTTCACCTTCTCTCATCGGCTTACCCGTACCGTCAAGACGCACCACCATATTAGCTTTACGACCACAATGACAAATGGTTTTAAGCTCCACTAATTTATCAGCCCAAGCGAGTAGATATTGGCTACCGCTAAACAGTTCGCCTTGGAAGTCTGTTTTAAGGCCGTAACACAGTACTGGAATGTCGAGTATATCGACCACATAAGTAAGTTGCTTAACCTGCTCTTTGCTTAAAAACTGAGATTCATCGATTAAGATACAGTGTAAGGTCTGCTCTTCGTGAGCTGTAGCGACCATTTTAGTTAAATTATCACTGCTGCCAAAAACCTGCGCTTCGGTCTCAATACCGATACGAGAGGCGACTTTACCCACGCCGTATCGATCATCGATAGAGGCAGTCATGACTAAAGTATTCATACCGCGTTCACGGTAATTATATGAAGACTGCAATAATGAAGTCGACTTACCGGCATTCATTGCCGAATAGTAAAAGTAGAGTTGCGCCAAACTGAGAGTCCTTGAAGGATGAATTCAACGCTAGTCTAGCATTGTTGCCCCGCATAAATCATCTCAATTTCACTAGATAGTGAGCCGAGTCATGGCAAACTTTGCCACTGCATTTTGTTAGTTTCAGCAGCGTTTACGACTAGAAAAATACGACTAAGTAGTGAGTTGCCACCTATTTTAAGCTCATCAAATTAGGCATGATTTGGCGCACAACAACTTAGTTAACACCGCCCTACAATTGCACAACACTACCAACATGGCGCAACCTGCTTGAAACCAGATAATCACACCTATCAGAAGAGCTATTAACCAAAGCTTTTAAGAATCAGTTAACGAACCATTGCTAGTGTCAGCAGTAAGCTTTAAAACAACTATAATGAAGGAATTCTTTCCAATCATTGCAGCCGCTATCACGGCTACACTCGCATTAAGCGCCTGTTCAACGTCTAAAACAGAGCAATCAACTGCCACTATGGTTCAAACTCAAAATCCATTTTTACAAGCAAGTGTCTTACAATATCAAGCACCCGATTTTAGCCTGATTAAAGATGACCATTTTGCACCAGCACTCGAGCAAGGGATCAAAGAGCATTACCAAGAGATCCTCACGATTGCCAATAACCCTGATGCAGCCACCTTTGACAATACCATTGTGGCAATGGAGAAAAGTGGTGAGCTGTTAAACCGCATCTCTAAAGTATTTTACAATTTAACCGGTTCCAACAGCAACCCGACCTTGCGTAAAGTCCAAGGTGAGATGGCGCCCAAAATGGCTGCTCATTCAGATAACATTAATTTGAATCCAGCACTATTTTCTCGTGTAGAAAGCATCTATAACACTCGTGCAGATCTTAACTTATCAGCAGAAGCTAACCGCTTGGTTGAGGTCTATTACCAGCGCTTTGTACGCGCAGGCGCTAAGCTCAGTGATAGCCAGAAACAGCAGATTAGAACGTTAAACGAAGAGCAGTCCACCCTCACCAATGAATTTGCCCAGCGTTTAATGCGACTAACTAAAGAGATTGCTATCGTTGTCGATGATAAATCACAGCTAGTGGGTTTATCAGACAGTGCAATCAGAGCCGCTGCAGCCGACGCTAGCGCGAATGGCCATGAAGGCAAATATCAGCTCAATATAACCAATACCACTCGCCAGCCGGTGTTGACTCAATTACAAGATCGTCAGCTACGTCAGCAGGTATGGCAGGCTTCTGCTAACCGTGGTCTTGAAGGCGAAAATGAAACCGCATCTTTTGTTGCTCGACTAGCACAGCTTAGAGCGGAGCGCGCTGAGCTACTTGGGTTTGACAGCTGGGCAGATTATCGTCTTGCACCGCAAATGGCTAAAACACCAGAAGCGGTTTACCAGATGTTTGGCTCTATGGTGCCAGCAGTTGTGGCTAACACCAATAAAGAAGCCGTCGACATTCAAGCCATGATAACTAAAACGGGCGGCGATTTTGAACTTGCTCCATGGGACTGGGCTTATTACGCCGAGCTAGTACGTAAAGACAAATACGATCTTGATGCGAATGCCATCCGCCCATACTTTGAGTTTGACAGAGTATTAGAAGACGGTGTGTTCTTTACTCTAAAGGCACTCTACGGTGTAAGTTTAACCCCTCGCCCAGACCTGCCAGTCTATCACCCTGACGTGAAAGCTTATGAAATGTTTGATGAGGATGGCAGCAGTATCGCTATTTTCTATGCAGACTATTTTGCCCGAGAAGGCAAACGTGGTGGCGCTTGGATGAGCTCTTTTGTGAGCCAGTCCGAGCTGCTTAACAGCAAGCCCGTGGTGGTTAATGTCATGAACATTAAAAAAGCACCTGAGGGCGAGCCTACATTTGTTAGCTATGATGAAGTGACCACCATGTTCCACGAAATGGGCCACGGAACTCACGGTATGTTCTCCAAAGTCACTTATCCGACTCTTTCAGGTACCTCGGTTTCTCGCGATTTTGTTGAGTTCCCATCGACTTTCGAAGAGGATTGGGCCGCACATCCTGAAGTATTAGCTAACTATGCTAAGCACTATGAAACTGGTGAGCCAATCCCAGCAGAGCTACTCAATAAACTGCTAAAATCTCGTAGCTTTAATCAAGGCTTCGATACGCTTGAATATATGTCGGCCGCCCTACTCGATTTAGAATGGCACTCATTGAAAGCGGATGCGCCTCTGCAAGATGTCGCCAGTTTCGAAGCCGCAGCGCTTAAAAAGCACGGCGTTGATCTGCCAGCGGTTCCGCCAAGATATAAGTCAACCTACTTTGCGCATGCATTCCCTGGAGGCTACTCAGCGAGTTATTACGCTTATATGTGGAGTGAAATTTTGGCTGCAGACGCCTTTGCATACGTACAAACACAAGGCGGATTGAACCGAGAAATAGGCATGAAGTTTAGAAAAACTATTCGTGAAGTGGGTAACACCGTCGCGCCTATGGATGCCTATAAAGCCTTTAGAGGGCAAGAACCAACAACCGATGCCCTACTAGAGCGCCGTGGCTTAAACTAGTACTTATACCGACAAAAATGCCGCTCTAATTAGAGCGGCATTTTTTTATGTCTATAAAGCAGCTAATTGAACCACTGCTTTGTCTATCGAATACTCAGCTTAAGCTGTGGTTCGCTGACAAGACTTAATGCGCAGTATAATCACGCTAATCACAAACAATACACTACACGTCAATAAACCTGCTGTCACCGACTCAGTAAAACCAAGTACGATGTAACCCGCCAAACTAATACCTGCGACTATCAGTGCATAAGGCAACTGAGTGATCACATGGTCTATATGGTGGCAGTTTGCGCCTGTAGACGACAAAATAGTGGTATCTGATATTGGCGAACAATGGTCACCAAACACCGCGCCAGCAAGCACTGCGGCAAGCATTGGTAACATCATGCCAGTATGGCTACCCATCGCCATGTCTGCTGCAATCGGTAACATTATACCGAAGGTACCCCAGCTAGTGCCGGTAGAGAATGCTGTTAAGCCTGCCAATATAAATAGCACAGCTGGAAGCATCGCAAACGGAATATTACCAGTGGCTAAGCTCGCCATATACTTACCGGTTTCAAGTTGGCCAATCACGCCCGCTATCGTCCAAGCAAACAACAAGATGTAGATGGCTGGTAGCATAGATTTAGCGCCCTCAACCACACCTTTAACGATCATCTTCTTATCAACGCCTTGATAGATAACCAGTGCAAGAGTAACCACAAGACCAATTAAGGCACCAAAGAACAGTGAAGATCCCACATCAGTATTCTCAAATGCACCGATTAAACTAAATGCTTCGTTCTTAGCTGCGAGGGCGTCGCCGCCACTGCTAACCATAAAGTAAAAAGTAGCAAAAACTAATACTGTAATAGGTAAGAACAAACCAATTATCTTGCCAGTATCGGCTTCAGGCAGATCTGAGTTTGCTCCAGGAGGTAATCCTTTAGTTTCGTCATAAAGGTTACCCTTTTGCGCATTAAGCTCATGCTGGCGCATCGGACCAATATCCAGCCCCATCAAAGCAACACAAAGTAGCAATAACAATGCAAAAATAGCGTAGAAGTTCATCGGGATCATCTGTACAAATGTGCTTAGATGCCCTGAGTCGGTAAAGCCATGAGCCGTTAAAATGCCACCGATCAACGCGATAATATAAGCACCCCAGCTTGATACTGGCGAGATCACACAGATAGGTGCTGCCGTTGAATCAAGTAAATAGGCTAATTTACTACGAGAAATATAGTATCGGTCGGTAAGTGGTCTTGCGACACTGCCGACAACCAAACTATTGAAGTAGTCATCAATAAACACTACACAGCCAAGGAACATGGTGAGTAGTTTTGCATCGCGTTTATTACGAATATGGTTACGAGCCCAATCAGCAAACGCTCGGGCTGCGCCACTCACAGTGATCAATGCAGTGATCATTCCCAGTAGCACTAAGAAACCAAGAATATATAAGTTCCAGCTGTTGAGTGCACCGTCATCCCACACGAGCCCCATCACCTTTTCACCCACATATTGAGCAGTATTGGCTGCAGAAAAATCTGTCAGCAATAGTGCGCCCAGCAGGATCCCTACTCCAAGAGAAAGTAAAACACGACGAGTTAACATCGCCAGTACGATTGCAACTACCGGAGGCAGCAACGAAAGTGCCGAATCGGCATAGCTTAAAATTGTCATTTAATTATTATCTTCGCTAAGTACGAATGGAGGCCGACTGAACTGGTGGGAGTTAGCGTTGAAAGCTGATTACACCTGTCCTATCAGTAGCGCTCCACAGTAATATCGATGTTCGACATCGATATAAATCTTCTTATCTTCCGGATAAGAAATACTATGGCAGTGCTGTTCCTATTTGGTAACAGCCCCAGCAACAAGCCCCGATATGCTATGTCACTTCGGCATCAAATCCTTTCTCAACAAGTCATAGGTATCACCCTACTTGTCGGTACTAATATTAAATGCACCTCTACTTCTAAGGACGCTAAATAGACAGAGCTAATTAACGTGAATGACATAAAAACATAAGCGGCTTTAGGGATGCTACCCTAAAGCCGCTTATCGTGACACAGATCTCAAATATTACCAACTCAAACCCATTACCGATAACAGCGCCACAACCATCAAGTTACAACTGATTGTTTTTTAACTGTCATCAATAAGCTAGCTAATAAATTAAAGCTGTTCTAAAAGCTGAGGTACAGCTTCAAACAGATCAGCTTCTAATCCATAGTCAGCAACTTGGAAAATCGGCGCCTCTGGGTCTTTGTTGATTGCTACAATCACTTTTGAATCTTTCATACCAGCAAGATGCTGAATCGCACCAGAGATGCCAACTGCAATATACAGATCAGGTGCTACGATTTTACCCGTTTGTCCCACTTGCAGGTCGTTAGGCACATAACCCGCGTCGACTGCTGCACGTGAAGCACCTAGTGCACCACCCAGCTTATCTGCTAGTTGCTCCAGCATACCGAAGTGCTCGCTGTTACCTAAAGCGCGACCACCAGAAACAATAACACCAGCGCTACCGAGTTCTGGACGTTCAGATTCCGTTAGGCTTTGAGAAACAAATTCAACTTGTGGTGCAACTTCTTGTGAAAGCGTCACTAGATCTGCGCTGCCATCAGTTGCTACTGCATCAAATGCACTTGAGCGAACTGTCATCACTTTCTTATCATCTAAGCTTTGCACCGTTGCTAATGCATTACCTGCATAAACTGGGCGTACGAAGGTGTCGTTACTGACCACTTCTATCACTTCCGATAGTTGGTTGACGTCAAGCAATGCTGCAACGCGTGGCAATATGTCTTTACCGTGACTTGATGCAGCGGCAAGAACATGCTCGTAGTCTGCAGCAACTTCAGTGATGACATCAGCGATGTTTTCTGCCAAACCATTGGCATAAACGGCCGCATCTGCAACCAAAACATTACGTACACCATTTAGCTGTTGCGCGCTTTTAACTGCATCACCACAGTTATGACCAATAACCAGCACATCAATGTCACCACCAATGGCTTGACCACAAGCAACAACTTTAGCGGTATCCAGTTTAAGACTGGCGTTATCGTGTTCTGCTAATACTAAAATTGCCATTAGATCACCTTCGCTTCATTCTTTAACTTTTCAACCAACTCTTCTACAGAAGACACCATCACACCCGCACTACGTTGAGCAGGCGGGGTAACTTTAATAACGTTTTGATGCGCTTTTAATGTCACATCAAAATCAGCAGGAGTTAGCGACTCAAGCGGCTTGCGCTTTGCCTTCATAATGTTAGGCAACTTAGCATAACGAGGTTCGTTTAGACGTAAGTCAGCAGTGACTACAGCAGGTAAAGGCAGCATCAGCGTTTGTAAACCACCGTCGACTTCGCGGGTTACGGTGAGCTGGTTAGCATCAATCTTTACCTCAGAGGCAAATGTTGCCTGAGGCATTTTGCCAATGGCAGCTAACATTTGACCAGTTTGGTTGTTATCACTGTCAATTGACTGTTTACCTAAGATAACTAAATCAGCCTGCTCTTTTTGCTGTACAGCATGGATAAGTTTGGCCACCGATAACGGAACTAGGTCTTCATCGGTTTCGATATGAATAGCTCGGTCAGCCCCTAGTGCAAGCGCCGTTCTCAACTGCTCTTGTGACGCTTTAGGGCCAATACTGAGTACAACCACTTCAGAAGCGTTACCCGCTTCTTTCAAACGAACAGCTTCTTCTACTGCAATCTCACAAAACGGGTTAATCGCCATTTTAAGGTTTGCGGTATCGACACAAGTATTGTCAGCATTAACCCTGACCTTAACATTGGCATCGACGACACGTTTTACTGGCACCAATACTTTCATAGGGCTTCCTTCTTACGTCTCTTAATGAACGGGATTGTGTGAATAGCCACTTATATAGCACAGTCGCTATTACAGAATTTAGAGTCACTTTACGTGCTGTTGACGTTAACGTCAACCTAGAGTCGAACACCTGTTCATATTTATCTGTTCATCAACAGAGTATTTACCTTATATCTATACTTTTTCATGAATATAACAAGCCTTTTCCAGTTAAATTATAATTAATCCTTTTTAATTATTAATAAAACTAAAATAATATTTGATCCTTATTGAAATAGTTTCTATTATTTAGCCAGAATATATAAATCCATATCAATTTTTTTAATCGGACTTAATCATTATGAGCGAATTTTTAGATATTTTGACCCACGGTCGCCGTTTTAAAGCAGCTGTAAAAGAGTTATCTCTTGAAGACTTGAAAGAAGTTTCAGTAAAGCTAGAAAAAATCATCGAAGAAAAAGCATCTCAAGCAGAAGCTGAAAGCGAAGCAATGGCTGAGCGTAATGCTAAAATTGAAGAAATTCGTAAACAAATGGAAGCCATTGGTTTATCAGTTGATGATATTGGCGGCGCTGGTGTTAAACCTGCTCCTAAGAAGCGTGCTCCACGTCCTGCTAAATACCAAATCGAAGTTAATGGCGAAATGGTGCAATGGACTGGTCAAGGCCGCATGCCAACCGTATTTAAAAATGAATTAGAAAATGGCCGTACTATGGAAGACTTCCTTATCTAAGTTTTCTCATACCGCCTTTAAAAACCCAGCTTTTGCTGGGTTTTTTGTTAATTATCGCTACATATACATTCAAGGTTACAAATACTACTTAGTAATTGGCATTAAGTTAAGATATGCTCACATCTCCACCACTTCCTATAACAAACAATAAGTACGATAATGCATAAACATAAAATAAAAGCCCTTGTCGCCCTACTTAGTGTGTTGAGCAGCCATAGTGTAATAGCCAATGAGCAGCTGACAGATAATACGCCAAAAATCACAGCCTTAAGTCATGCAACTCTGATGTTAGAACCTGGAGAAGTACTGACTAATGCCACTTTATTAATTGAAAACAATCGAATCAAGTCAATTATAAAAGATAATGATATCCCAGCAGGAGCCTTAGAAATAAACCTGTCAGGTCATATTATTTACCCAGGTTTTATTGACCCATTCACTGAATATGCAATCGAATATGAATCCCAGAGTGAAGATAGCGATGGTCCGGTTTATGAAATAAAACGAATTGGTGGTAATGCCGAAAATGGCGCAATTCATTCAGAGAAAGAATGGTTTAATTATGTATACCCCGACAAAGATCAAGCTGAAAAATGGATTAACAATGGCTTTACCAGTGTGCAGTCTAGCTATTTAGATGGCATATTTAGAGGCCGAGGAGTCAGCTTATCTCTGGCAGATAAAAAAGCAAACGATATAATATACAAAGCAAAAGCCAATCAATTTATGGCATTTGATAAAGGCTCATCTATTCAAGACTATCCACAATCATTAATGGGTAGTATGGCGCTCATTCGACAAACGTTCTCCGATGCACTTTGGTATAACAGTAATATAGACAAAAGTACTAGTTCACCTAATAGTGTTGAATTCAATATTGCATTGGAGCGTCTTTCAAACTTGAAAGAACAACGCTTCATCTTTCAAACAAAGAACTTAAATAATCAATTAAGAGCTGCTAGATTATTAAATAAGCAAAAGCTAAAAGGTAGCTTAGTTGGTAATGGCCATGAATACGCTAGAATTGATGAGCTAAAATCTTACCCCTATAGTTTAGTATTGCCTTTAAATTATCCTGCTGCACCAACGATTATCGATAGCGATAGTGAACGAGATGTCAGTTTGGCATCTTTAAGACATTGGGAAACTGCCCCGAGTAATGCCGCCATGGTGGCCAAAGCTGACGTGCCTTTTGCGCTAACGCAATACGGTATTGATGAAGACAAATTTTGGCCTAGACTCAAGCAAGCTATTGAGCGCGGGCTCGATCAGGAAACCGCACTTGCTGCGTTGACCACTGAGGCTGCAGAAATAGCAGGGATCAGTAATATCGCTGGTCAACTGAAGCCTGGCTTTATGGCCGATTTAGTCATTAGTAACGGTAATGTATTTGAAGATGGCAAAATCACCAGCATCTGGTTACAAGGTGAAGAGCGCCAGCTTATCAACCGTGATCTAACCTTACTCGCGCAGCCGTACCAACTCCAAATTAATGAGTTAACTTTTGACCTTAACATTAAACAAGAGCCGAGTTTATCGGGTACCTTGTCCAGTGGCGAACAAGAGATCAGCCTAGCCAATGTTAACTTCCACCAAGGTCGAATGACCTTTAGTGCTGATTTAGCCGACGCTGGTATTGCTGGGATTAGCCGTTTCACATTGTGGTTTGATGACAATGGCATTCGTGGTCGCCTGCTCGATAGCAATAATCAAACTATACCTTTTGGCGGCACTAAGCTTGAACAAATAGCATTAGATGATAACGACTCACTGAATTCGAAGAGCGCAGAGTTACCGCAAATCGCTAAGCAAACGTCACCCAATGTTGCCTATGGTTTATTAACACAACCCGCTCAAGACAAATTGCATATCAAAAACGCCACGATTTGGACATCAGCTGAAAACGGTGTATTGCACAACACTGACTTGATTATCTCTCGCGGAAAAATCGAGGAGATAGGTAGCCAATTAAGTACCCCGTCAGGATATAAAGTCATCGATGCCGCAGGCATGCACCTCACTGCAGGTATTATTGATGAGCACTCACATATTGCGCTAAATGGTGGTACAAACGAAGCGACAGATGCAGTCACTTCAGAAGTAAGAATTGGTGATGTGATTAACCCTGATGATATTGCCATCTACCGCGGCCTTGCTGGCGGTGTCACTACCGCACAGATTTTACACGGCAGTGCAAACCCTATTGGCGGTCAGGCGCAAATCATTCAACTAAAATGGGGAGATAACGCTGAGCAGTTAAAATTTAAAGGCGCTCCTGCAAGTATTAAATTCGCACTCGGTGAAAATGTGAAGCAAAGTAACTGGGGAGACAATTTCGACAGTCGATTCCCTCAGAGTCGTATCGGTGTTAAATCTCTGTTCAGCGAGGCATTTAACGAAGCCTTAGCTTACAGGAAAGCACAACGTGATTATAAAAAAATGCGTTCCAGCGAACGCCGACGCACTGTTGCCCCGCAATACAACTACCGCTTAGAAGCTGTTGCCGAGGTCTTAGAGCAAACACGTAGTGTACATATTCACTCCTATGTGCAATCTGAAATCTTAATGTTTCTTAGATTAGCGGAAGCTTACAACTTTAAAGTAGGTACTTTCACCCATATTCTTGAAGGTTATAAAGTGGCTGATGAAATGGCCAAACATGGTGCCTATGCATCTACCTTCTCTGACTGGTGGGCTTACAAATTTGAAGTTTATGATGCTATCCCGCAAAACACTTGCCTAATGCAAAACAAAGGCGTACTCACCAGCATCAACTCTGACGATTACGAAATGCAGCGCAGACTCAATCAGGAAGCAGCCAAATCGATGATGTATTGCGGCATGAGCGCAGAAGATGCTTGGAAGATGATCACTATTAATCCTGCAATACAGCTAGGCATCGAGGAAAAAGTGGGCTCACTGGTTGAGGGAAAACAAGCTGATATCGTGCTTTGGACTGACTCACCACTGTCGGTTTACGCCAAAGTTGACTCCACTTGGATTCAAGGACGTCGATACTTTAACCGCGAGCAAGATAAATTGGCTCAAATCGAGGTCGAAAAAGAGCGTGCCGCTTTGATCCAAAAAGTGTTACTTAGTGATGATGCCCACAAACAAGGTGAAACCAGTATCGAGTTAAATGAACCCGAATGGCACTGCGACACTCACTTTAATGCATGGCAACAAACTGCTCAAGGAGCACTGTAATGAAGCTCACTCAATCAATCAAAATAGCAGGCTCACTCGCTAGCGTTATTACTTCATGTTTGTTTAGCGGTGCGGTTTATGCCCACGACATGCTGCCAGCACCAGCGCAAACTTCAGCAATACTATTTACCAATGCCACTGTGCACACAGTGACTCAAGGCCAACTGGACAATACCGACGTACTGATCGCAGATGGCAAGATTATCGCTGTTGGACAAAACCTAGCAACCGCGGAACCAGCAGCGGATCTTAGCGAGCAATCAGGTAAGCCAGCAGCTCAATCAGAAACAGCGCTTATTGCCGCCAATGCAGCTATGTTCGATGCTAGCAATAAACACATCTATCCCGGTCTTATTGCACTTGATACCACAATGGGCCTTGTTGAAGTAGAGATGATGCGCCCAAGTAACGATGCCTACGAAGTGGGCTTTATTAATCCACAACTTGAGGCCATTTCCGCCTTTAACCCTGATTCTGAAATCATTCCCACTGTACGTGTTAATGGTATTACTCATGCTCAAGTCGTTCCGCAAGGTGATGGGCTAGCAGGTCAATCAGCACTCGTGTCGATGGACAGTTGGACCATTGAAGATGCATTAGTTGAGTCTAACAAACAGTTTCATCTCTATTGGCCTTATATCCGTTGGATCTCTTCTGATGCTGACAAACGCCAACAACAACTTGATGATCTTGGCAAGCGTGTAAACAAGGTTCATGATGCTTTTACTGACGCTTATCGTTATCAATTGGCACTTAAAGCCGGCAAGATAGCGAAAACAGACCTACGTTGGCAGTCTCTAACCCCACTATTTGACGGTGATGCGCAGTTGTTTATTCATGCACAATCACAAAAACAGATAGAGGAAGCGATTGCACTGAGTAAAATGTATGGCTTTAAAATTGTTATCGTTGGTGGCTATGATGCTTGGCGCTTAGCCGATGCTTTGAGCGAAGTGAATGCTAAAGTTGTCTATACCCAAACATTGAGCTTACCGAAGCGTAAAGATGAACCAATTGATCTAGCCTTCAAAATTCCAGCACTGCTTAAACAAGCCAACGTGCCTTTCGCACTCGGTTTTTCGTCTGATTGGAATAGCCGTAACTTGCCTTTTGCAGCAGGGCAAACAGTGGCTTATGGATTAACTAAGTCACAAGCACTTCAAAGCATCACCCTTGATGCCGCAAGAGTACTTGATATTGACGACATGGGCGCGATTGCGCCTGGCTTTAAAGCCAACATGATTATTGCAACGGGTGATATTTTAGACCCAATGCAAGCGGGCATTGAGGCGGTTTATATTGATGGTCGTAAAATTGATCTAAATAATCGTCATCAACAGCTTTATCAAAAGTATCTAAAGCGCTAGAATTTCAAACTTATAGCGCTAACAAGACCGTTTAATAAAAAGTGCTCTTTATGAGCACTTTTTTGTACGCCTCTGTAGTGAAGGTTAACCCCTTTTACTAACCTAATAACTCATATAACAGGCATTCATTATGAAATACCTACTGCCAGCAACTCTCGTCATTTTACTCAGCGCATGTGCGGGTGAATATGCCTTTAAAAGTAACCTCGATGGCGAAGCAATTAACGATTACTTTAAAGTTGGCGATGTCACCCTCTATGAAGGAAATATTCAACCTAAAGGGCCTTATGAAATAAAAGGTTTAGTTGAAGGCGAAACTTGCCAAATAGGTGAAAGCGATGCACCAGCTTCTATTGTTGAAGCGCGCACACTAGCTCGCCACGCAGCAGCAGATAAGCAAGCAAATGGACTGGTCATTAAAAACTGCCTACTGATCGAAGAGTCTACCCCGAACTGCGTGACTCGCGCGCTGTGTGTTGGCCAAGCCATTGTGACTACTACTGCGCAGGAATAGCCTAACCGCTAATGAAGTGACTATGTCTTTTACTAATCAGATCCAAGCTGTAGCATATTGCCGCACGCCCTATAAACAAAAGTTCGGTATCCCACGCCAACCAGGTCTTGTGAGTGCTGCACGTGGTTTTGTTGAGCTGGCTCCGCCTTTTAATCAAATTGATGCAGTAAGAGGCCTAGAACAATACTCCCACTTATGGTTACTGTTTTGTTTCCATGAAAACTTAGCCCAAGGCTGGAAAACCACGGTTCGCCCTCCTCGCTTGGGTGGAAATGAAAAGCTTGGAGTATTTGCTACGCGCTCAACTTTTAGGCCCAACGGTATTGGTCAATCAGTGGTGAAACTCCATGGCGTGCACAGCGATAACGGTAAAGTCCGCTTGGAGATCTCGGGCATGGACTTACTTGATGGCACCCCAATCGTAGATATTAAGCCTTATATCCCCTTTTCCGACTCGATTAAAGAGGCGGCAGGTGGTATTGCCCAAGAAGCGCCAGTTCTAGCAAAGGTTACTTTTTGCCAAGCAGCTCAACAGCAACTAGAGCTTTACCAGAAAAGCGATAACTATCCAAGACTTGCAGAGTTAATAACCGGGGTACTGGCACAAGATCCACGTCCAGCTTACAAAAAAGCCAAGGCCGACCCCAAGCTTTATCAAGTCGCTCTGTATGACTTAGATATCTTGTGGAAAGTGTTAGCCGATGGCATCGAAGTATTTGAATTACGGCCGTCACAAGTTGGCACCCCCGCCAAGTTGGAGAAAGCGGATGACTGAAGCAGACAAGCCTGACTACCAAACTCAACATAAAAAGCGCCTGTCGTACATGCCATGGCTGTATTTTTCCCTCAAAGAAAAACACCTATCATGGGCTAAACCTTGGCAAGATAAAGTGCAAGCACACTTTTGCAGTGTCGAAACCATCTCTATTGCCGAAAACAGCTTTGTTGCACCAGAGGCAAATCTGTTTGCAGAACGTGGTCGCGAGATTAAAGTCGGCAGACAGTGCATGATTGCCGCCGATAGTTTTATACATGGGCCGCTCACTTTAGGCGATGAGGTTGCAATAAATCATGGTTGCTCAATCGATGGTGGCCGTCATGGCATTATCATTGGCAATCAAACTCGCATTGCCAACAACGTTACCATCTACGCTTTTAATCATGGCATGGCACCGGAAACGCCAATCTATCAACAAGCTTCCAACTCAAAAGGCGTTGTTATTGGTGAAGATGTTTGGATAGGGGCACAAGCTGGTATTGTTGATGGCGTCACTATCGGCTCCCATGCCGTTGTCGGAATGGGGGCTGTGGTCACTAAAGATGTTGCAGATTACGCCATTGTCGCAGGAAACCCTGCAAAGGTGATTGGTGATAGACGAGATAAAACATAAGACTTTATCAATAAAATCAGCCCGTCTCTCTGTGTTAGAACAGTTGCTTCACCATTACGACTGATGCCATCTCAAAGCCTAAAGGGTGCACCCATAAGGTTTCTTCTTTAGCGACAAAACCTAGACCTTGATAAAATTTAACGGCATTTAAAGAGGAAGAGAGCGTTAACTGCTTAACGCCTGCGCGCTGGGCTACCAACAGCAGTTCACTCGCAATCAGCTTTCCATAACCTTTACCTGCGTAATCAGGGGTAACAAAAAGAGCCTCAAGACGACGTTGCTGAATATCGACAAAGCCAAAAGCCAGAAGCTGATTTTGAACCTCAAAAACCAGTGCCTCATGATGCACGAGTACGTCAGCAAACCCGTCAGGCATTGGCGCACTTGACCAGCTAGATACTGTTTCCTGACTATAATGGCTGGAGCAACTTATCAATATCGCCTGAGTCCTTATTTGCCATACCCTGTAAACATCTGCCTTGGTCGCTTTTCTAATCATCTATCCTCCAGTCTACAGGGTTAAATTTTGATAGTTATAAGCAAATTTGAGCGGGTTAGCACAAACTTTGATCGCTCAGTTATTATACATATCATTCGCTATGTATCTCTCTATTAATGAGAAGATGCTAAATAGAAACTTGAATGACCAATATATCAATCACGCTGTCTGAATTATTGACTAATCCGTGCTCGCCAAAAGGTTGATTTAAAATCATGTCGCCTTTCTTTATTGAGATGTCTTTGCCATTTAAATTCATCGCACCTTGTCCTTCAATAACGATATATATCTCTTCATTGTTCGCATGCTTGTGGTAACCCACTGTTGAATTAGGTGGAATCACCACTCTATCGATAAAATCAACATTGCTGCTAAAGTCAGCGCGGTTCCAAATCTCATACAGGTCATATTGGCCACTACCATCATGGGACTTTGCAAGAGATTGCTTTTTTGCATCAAGAAAATTTTTGATCAACTGAATGACCTCTTTATCAATAAACGATACTGTATTTTCAGAATGAGCAGTATTATCTATAACAACTATACGCAAGAAAAAGGCCGAGTCATCACTGAATTCGGCCTTAAAAATATCAATATACGCTTAACTTAACTTGCAGCAACTGCTTTTGGATTACTGCCGTAGCGATTTTCATCATGGCTGTCTTGTACAAAAAAGACGATCAGTACGATAAAGCCAATAATAGGGATGATAAACAGCAACTGCCACCAGCCACTACGGCCAGTATCATGCAATCTTCTAGCACCAATACTTAATGATGGCACAAGCAATGCTAATGAAAAGAGAAGCGAAAACAATTCAGTGCCAAGCAATGAACCCACTAGCGCTAAAGCCAAATAGAAAATAATATAAAACAACATAAACATCCAATACTCAGTTCGTCTTGCACGTCCTGAAAAATCAGCGTATTTCTTTAAAGCTCCGATAAAATAATCCATTACCTTGGACTCTCCTTGTTAGTATCAATTTCTATGCTCAATTTTAAGCGAATCTTCCAGTCTAAATATCTGAATATGGCTTAGCCAATACTCCGTTTCGATATTGCGTCAAAGTTAAATTAAATAGCGTTAATTAACAACCTTTAAAATTGACAAATCGTATTGATAAACACGTTAATCTGCATCCTTGATATAAAACCCAATCGCTAAAATCGACATGTTTGCAATGCTCGAAAGGGCATTCAGGTCTCGATGTAATTGCTAAGGAGTTTGCACTAAGCGCTCTAGACGAATTCACCTGCTAATTTTAGAGCAGATATTCATAGTTGTTATCCCCCAAGTTCACCAGCAAGCAGATCTATACCCGTGCTACCTGAAGTTGCAGGATTCAGTGGGAATTTAATGGGCTTTAATCAAGGTCAGTTATTGCTCCTGCTAAACAGACATTCGCACCATCCCTGGCGCTTGCATTGATTGCCATTAATGGTCGCTCCCTTAGTAAAATCAATAACACCGAGTAAAGCCCATGCTTTTTATATAAGAAACGCCCATCGCAGAAGGCATTGTGCCAGCCCACTTCGTTGTTGCACTAACTTAAAAGAGAATAACCATTTCTACATTAATACGCCTAGAATTGAACAGGCACAATGCCTCTGAAACGAGCATTTTCAAGTAGAACGGGTATATATAATTCCAACTAAAAGCAACAATTTTGATTATTGTCGAAATCCTTAGGTGACATCACTTCTACAAGTGATAAAATGGCGCCCATTCAACTCAAATTTGGACATTCGGTAATGCGCGTAAGCAAGTACCTGCTATCAACTCAAAAAGAAACACCGGCTAATGCAGAAGTCATTAGTCATCAGTTAATGTTACGTGCGGGCATGATCCGTCGTAATGCATCAGGCTTATACAGCTGGTTGCCGACAGGTTTACGTGTACTACGTAAAATTGAAGCGATTGTTCGTGAAGAGATGAACAAAGCGGGTTCTGTAGAGATCCTTATGCCAATGGTGCAGCCTGCTGATCTATGGGTTGAGTCTGGTCGTCTAGAGAAGTTTGGTCCTGAACTACTGCGTTTCCAAGACCGTCACAACCGTGATTTCGTCTTAGGGCCGACTCACGAAGAAGTGATCACTGACATCGTGCGTAAAGAGGTTAACTCTTACAAGCAGTTGCCACTGAATCTATTCCAAATTCAAACAAAATTCCGTGATGAAGTCCGTCCACGTTTCGGTGTGATGCGCTCACGTGAATTCTTGATGAAAGATGCATACTCTTTCCATTTAGATCAAGAAACAATGGACGAGACTTATGAGTCTATGTTCCAAGCTTATAGCAATATCCTTACTCGCTTGGGCCTATCTTTCCGCCCAGTAATGGCAGATACAGGTTCTATCGGTGGCAGCTTGTCACACGAGTTCCACGTATTGGCTAACAGCGGTGAAGACTTAATCGCTTACTCTACCGAAAGCGATTACGCTGCGAACATTGAAAAATGTGAAGCGCCAATGCCGACTGCAACACGTCAAGCAGCTACCGTAGAGATGACGCTAGTCGACACGCCTAAAGCGAAAACGATTGCAGAGCTTGTTGAACATCACGGCATTGCGATTGAAAAAACCGTTAAAACACTTATCGTTAAAGGCGCGACTGAAGAAGCGCCTTTGGTTGCTCTTGTTATTCGTGGTGACCATGATCTTAACGAAGTAAAAGCAGAGAAAATTGAAGCCGTTCTGGCTCCTTTTGAATTTGCAGATGAAGCAGACATTCGTAAAGCAATTGGTGCCGGACCGGGTTCTATCGGCCCTGTTGGTCTTAACATTCCAGTCTTCGTTGATCACGGCGTAGCGGTTATGAGTGACTTTGGCGCAGGTGCAAACCAAGACGATAAGCACTACTTCGGCATCAACTGGGAGCGCGATCTACCGAGTGCACCAGCATTTGATTTGCGTAATATTATCGAAGGCGAAGCCAGCCCTTGTGGTAAAGGCACTATCGCACTGCTTCGCGGTATCGAAGTGGGTCACATCTTCCAGCTGGGTAGCAACTACTCAGAAGCGATGCACGCTAACGTACTTGACCAAAATGGTAAGTCTAAGACACTCCTTATGGGTTGCTACGGCGTGGGTGTTAGCCGCATGGTTGCTGCTGCAATTGAGCAAAACCATGATGACCGCGGAATTATTTGGCCTGCAGCCATTGCTCCGTTCCAAGTCGGTATCTTACCAATGAACATGCATAAGTCTCACCGCGTTAAAGATATGGCTGAAAAGTTATATCAAGATCTGACTAATGCTGGTATGGAAGTCTTGTTTGATGACCGTAAAGAGCGTGCAGGTGTGATGTTTGCTGATATGGAGCTTGTAGGCTTACCAAATGTTGTAGTCATCGGAGACCGTAATATTGATAACGGCGTATTCGAGTATAAGAACCGTCGTACTGGTGAGAAGCAAGATGTACCATTCGATCAAATTGTTGAGTTCTTAAAGGCGCAACAAGCTTAATCCAAATATTAGCGAGCCTAATCCTTCAAAGATTAGACTCAACGAATTAAAATCGCCGATGACTTATCATCGGCGTTTTTGTTTAGTTCAACCTTTCAGCTTTCTATCGTCTATCGTCTATCGTCTATCGTCTATCGTCTATCGTCTATTACGATGCCATCATTAGGCAAACTACCTAAAGGCTCGATACACACCTCAGCAGATAGCTGTGTCACAGCCCGTATGGTTTGCTCAATGGCACTAACATCCACGCTATCTAACGCTGTTTCGGCCACCTCACACAATAAACACATTGTATCGTTATCATTATCTCGACTAACGACCATTCGCAAACGCTGGATTATATTGTGCTGCGATCTTATTCGCTCAACCTGCTCTGGGTGCACAAACAAACCTTTTACTTTAGTGGTTTGATCTGCACGTCCAAGCCAGCCTTTAATACGTATGTTACTGCGACCGCATGCGCTTGAACCTACTAGCTCAGCAGATAGATCCCCTGTGGCAAATCGAATCAATGGATAACTAGGATTAAAGCTAGTGATAACAACTTCACCCACCTCGTCGGACTCTACTGGCATTAGCGTACCGGGTCTCACCAACTCTAAAATAATATCTTCAGCAACGATAAGCCCATCATCAACACTTTCAAATGCAATCAATCCTATATCAGCGGTGGCATAAGCCTGTTTAACTTCGATATCGGCGTCAATAAAAGCCGCTTTTAATGCTGGGGTTAACGCCTCTCCGGTCACTAACGCTTTTGTGAATGGCAATTTTTGTTGCTGACTTTTGGCTTTATCCAGCAGGATTTTTAAAAACGACGGTGTACCGCAATAACCATTAGGCTTAAGGTTTTTAGCCATCTCTAGCTGTAACTCTGTTTGGCCCGGTCCCGCAGGGATCACACTACAACCACACGCTCTCGCCCCCGAGTCCATAATGAAGCCACCCGGTGTTAGATGATAAGACAAGCAGTTCTGTACAATATCCCCCTCCCTAAAACCTGCAGCAAAAAATGCTTGTCCCATGCGCCACCAATCACGCTCATCAACCTCAGGTTCATAAATTGGCCCAGGTGATTGAAACACTCTGCCAATATTGGCCATTTGAGGTACCATTCCAGCAAATGGCATGGCTGCCGCTTGTAGCTTAATTAAATCGGATTTACGGGTAATAGGCAACGTGGCTAAACTCTCTCTGCTATCTATTTGGCTAACATCAATATCAGCAAACAGTTGTTGATAGTAAACTGATGAATCCTTAGCAAAGCTTAAAAAATCACTTAAGCCTGACAGCAATGTTGATTCTCGCAGCGCCATCGACTGCTGCTCTTGAGCACTATAAAAAGACATGTACGAGACTCCTTTACAACCAACGTTTACGGCGTTTATAAGATTTCAAATTTTTGAAGCTTTTACGCTTTTCGTTACCACCGCCGAGATAAAACTCCTTCACATCTTCATTGTTTAATAGTTGCTCCTTGTTACCATCTAGCACTATCTTTCCCGACTCCATAATGTAGCCGTAATTAGCCGCCTTTAGCGCATAATTGGCATTTTGCTCCACCAGCAACATGGTGATCCCTTGGTCGCGATTGATCTTCTCTATGATGCCAAATACCTCTTTAACCAGCAGTGGGGATAACCCCATTGACGGCTCATCCAAGCAGATCATTTTAGGCCGTGCCATTAATGCCCTGCCTATAGCGAGCATTTGCTGCTCGCCACCCGACAAATAGCCCGCGAGGCCAGTTCGCTCTTTTAACCGAGGAAAATAATTGAACACCATATCGATATCTTGATTAACTTGACCATCGTTACGGGTGTAAGCGCCTAGTTTTAAGTTTTCGATAACACTCATATCTTCGACAATACGACGCCCTTCCATGACCTGAAACAAACCGGAACGCACAACATCTTCAGCATTTTTAACGTCAATCCTCTCGCCCATGAAATGAATATCACCGCGAGAGACTTCACCATTTTCTGTTTTCAGCAATCCAGATATCGCTTTCAGGGTGGTTGATTTCCCCGCGCCATTAGGCCCCAGTAAGGTCACGATTTCGCCCTGAGGAACATCAATACTGACCCCACGCAAAACTTGAATCACGTCGTCGTAGACCACTTCAATGTTATTAATCGACAACAATGGGGTCTCAGGCTTTAACTGCACAGCTTGTGACATAACAACTCCAACTTTAATGTTATTACCTAGCAGGTGACCGCTCACCCACTAGGCAGGTATACCGTTTAAGATTTAGTAAGCAAAATTTTGCTAGCGAGGCTTAGTAACCTAACCAATCAACACGGCGTTCCAGTGTCACCTGATTCACTTTTTCAACTCGTACATCACCACCATTAAAATTACCTTTATAGATGTTGACTTGATTGATACCGCGATGGTCTTCAGGTGTCCAAGTTGCCGCTAAGCAGACTCCTTCAAGCCCTTTCGGCACCCAGTTTTTACGTGCGTACATGCCCTTTTTAACGTTCTCTCCGGTAACACCGCCATTTGCTTTGGCCCACTCCATCGACTCTTTCATAAAGTAGGTCGAGCAGACACCGCGAATGTAATGATGCAGACGTTCCTCATCGCCATCGCTATCTGACATCTTTGAGATCTCGCGAACCAGCCTCATACCAGGTACATCATCGGTCCAAAACGGTGTCATTGTGGGGAAAATGTAATTTTTTACCCCCTCTCCCGCTGCCTTAAATACCAACTTGTCGCCGCCCCAAATATTCGACATAAACTGGATATCGGTACCGACGGTATTACAAGATTTAATCAGTGACTGCACCGAGCCACCTAAGTTACCGATGTAGCCGTAGTTGGTTTTAGAGCTTTTAAGGCTTAAGCATTGAGCTTTAAAATCACCGGGCTTCATAGAAATGACCACAGGAGGCTGAACATCAAAACCTAGCTCGGTTGCGTATTCAGCACATGCTGCCTTTGGAGCGTTAGGAAAAGGATGGTTAGCACCAATGTGAGTAAACTTTGGCTTACCTTGCCCTCCTTTGGTTTTCCAATCATTGGCCGCCCACTGCACTAAACCGCGACACGAATCTGAGTAAGATGCACCGTAGAAAAAGTTATAGGGAGCCGGTTTTTTTGTCTTAGGGTTCTTGCCTTGCGGGTCGGTTAAATGCCCTGAGTAGGATGCCGAAAAAACCGGTGTTTTATCTTTGGCTGCAAACGAGATTAACGCTTCAGTATCCGCCGTTCCCCATCCTTGCATCGCCACCATATTCTTGCGTGATTTCCACTTTTTATAAGAAGCGATAGCTTGCGGAACCTTGTAGGCATAATCGATAGTTTCATACTCAAGCTTAGTGCCGTCAATGCCACCATGGGCATTGATATAAGCTAACGAGTCTCGCACACCATCAGCGTATGGCTTACCTACAAACGCTGTTGGCCCCGACATATCAGCCAAATGGCCAACAAAAATGGTCTCCTCAGCGCTCACTAAACCGCTCGCGCTAGCAGTTAAACAAGCAATGCTTGAGCCCAGAGCCAATTTTAGATAGTTCACTTTGCTCAATCTGTTTTTCTCAGTTTTGTTATGCATTGTTATAATCCTTCAAATGTTCAGTCAAAGTTGAAAGCTGTATACCGCTGCTGTACAGCTCGGTAAAACTAGTGGTTAGTAAGCAAACGGGTAGAATTTCCAGTAATTCTTAATCTGGGCCCAACGATGGGCTAGCCCTTCCGGTTCAAAAATCAAAAACAGGATGATGACCAATCCAATCGCCATCTCTTTGATATAGGCAAGGCCATCTGTCACCATGGGGATGTTGCCCCAATCGGTATACTTCATTAGCCCAACAATGCTCTCGAGCATTTCCGGCAGTAACACCATAAATACCACGCCCATTAAGGTGCCTTTTATTGAACCCAAGCCGCCAATAATCACCATTGCCAGAAACTGAATAGACATCAAAATGGTGAAGCCTTCTGCCGAAACGTAACCTAAGTAGTGAGCATATAGCGCGCCGCCAATACCTGCGTAAAATGAAGATATTCCAAATGACAACAAACGATATTTGTTAAGCTTCACCCCCATGATTTCAGCTGAGAGGTAGTGATCTCGCACCGCAACAAACGCACGGCCATCGCGGCTACGCATCAAGTTACAGCCCCAGATATACATAAATACCAGTGCAAATAACGCGATGTAATAGAAGCTCTGATCAGTATCGAATTCAAAGCCAAACAGGTTTACTGGCGCCGCCATAGAGCCAGATGAACCGCCAGAGAACCATTCTGCTCGGGCAAAAAAGTCCTCGATGATGAACTGCGCCGCTAAAGTCGCAATGGCGAGGTATAAACCTTTAATCCTTGCAGCAGGCATGCCGAACATCATGCCAACGGCCATGGTCAGAAAACCTGCCAGCGGAATACACAA
Organism: Shewanella sp. 10N.286.45.A1; assembly: GCF_041470405.1. Taxonomy (NCBI): domain Bacteria; kingdom Pseudomonadati; phylum Pseudomonadota; class Gammaproteobacteria; order Alteromonadales; family Shewanellaceae; genus Shewanella; species Shewanella sp. 10N.286.45.A1. Next base: position 25,721 of record NZ_JBFRMK010000050.1, on the reverse strand, counting down.
CACCACCGGAATTTGAAAACTAGTGTTCAACCATGCCGAGGCAAAAGCACCAAAACCAAAGAATGCGCCGTGGCCCAGTGAAATCTGCCCTGTGAACCCCACCAAAATATTGAGACCAAGAGCGGCAATACCAAGGTATGAGATCTGAATAAACAGGGTGAGAAAGTAGCCATCAAGTACCAATGGCGCACCACAAGCAATGGCGATAAGCGCTACCGTCATCAGTCGGATAGTTTTAGTTTCAAATATTGTATTGTCGGCTTTATAGCTGGTGCGGAAATCACCACACGGACGCATCGCTAAGCTAGACATAAAAACTCCTTAAACAAAAAATTGGCGATAATAACTAACGTAGGACAGGCGCTTAAATACGCTCGATGTCACGAGTACCAAACAGGCCGTAGGGCTTAAACCATAGGATGATCAACAGCACGTAAAACGGCGCGATGTCGTACATGTTGCCGATATGCAGGTACTGACTATCAAAGAATTCAGCGACGTTTTCTAAAATGCCAATGGTGATCCCACCCACTATCGCGCCAACAATAGAGTCAAGACCGCCAAGAATAACCGCAGGAAAGACCTTGATGCCGATAGAGGAGAGAGAGTCTGAGACACCATTCACCATGCCGATCACTACACCTGCGGTTGCAGACACAGTCGCTGCAATTCCCCAACTCATGGCGAAAACTTGTTTCACTGATATCCCCAAACTTTGTGCTACTTGCTGGTCAAATGCGGTTGCTCGCATTGCCAAGCCATGTTTGGAGTATTTAAAGAACAAGAAAAAACTGACCATAATAATGAGCGCAATCACGGTACTCATTAAGTACGCCAACTCGATGTTAAGCCCAAAGATTGAGATTGATTGGGTATCGAAAACTTTTGGGTAGCTCTGTGGCGATACACCGAAGATCCACTTAGTCAAAGACTGGAAGAAGATAGATAGGCCAATCGTCACCATGATCACTGAGATAATTGGCTCACCAATCATTGGCCTAAGCACTATCATCTGTAGAAACACACCAAACACAGCCATAAAGCAGAGTGTAAGTAAAAAGCCTAAGAAAAACGGCAGTTGTAAATAGACAAGTAGCGCCCAGCAAACCCAGGCTCCCACCAGCAGAAATTCACCCTGGGCAAAGTTTACAATCTGGGTCGATTTATAAACTAAAACAAAGCACATCCCTACCACACCATAAAGCAGCCCGACAATCAGCCCGTTAATGATGAGTTGCAGTAACAGTTCAAAATTCATGATGCTCTCCTTTGAGATACACTGCCTTGCGCAGCCGCTGGTGATTCAATAACAGTTGCCACCTTAAGTTGAGTTTGAATGCGCGATTTACTGCCATCTTGGAAGGTAATCACGGTATCGATATCAACATGGGGTTTATCGCTATAGAGTGACTCGATAATGTCAGCGTATTTCTCAGCAATAACACCTCGGCGAACTTTACGGGTACGAGTCAGCTCGCCATCGTCAGCATCGAGCTCTTTGTATAGCAGGATAAATTTATTGATCTTCTGCGCATCCGGTAGCGATTGATTAACTATCTCTACCTCTTTAGTCAGTTGCTGATAAACCTCTGGTAACGTTGATAGATTGGTGTAGTTAGTAAACGCCAGCCCTTGTTGTTCCGCCCACTTAGAGACAATACTGAAACGAATACAAAGAATGGCTGATAGAAACGGCTTGTCTTTGCCTAAAATCACCGCTTCGCCGATGAATGATGAGAACTTAAGTTTATTTTCAATATATTGCGGCGAGTATTGGATCCCATGGCTGGTTTTGGCCAGATCTTTAATACGGTCGATGACCACCAAATGTCCCGATGGCTTGAAGTAGCCCGCATCACCGGTATGCATCCAGCCCTCTTTAACGTCTTCATCAAAAGCAGCTTGGTCGCCAAGGTAACCATTGAACATACCCACGGTTTTAGCGATGACTTCACCGACGCCTTCACTGTCGGTATTAATCACCTGCAGCTCGGCAGTATCAAAAGCAACACCCACACTGTCATAGTCAACATCATCTTGATGGTGAATGGTGTAAGCACCACACATCTCGGTTTGACCGTAAAGTTGGCGCAGTGGCACCCCTATACTCTGGAAGAACTTGAATGTGTCGGGCCCCATCGCCGCGCCGCCAGTTGCCGCAGACTTTAGAAATGAAAACCCCAGCCTGTCGCGCAGCGCTTTCATTAACAGGATATCCGCCAACGTCGAACGCTTATCCTGAGCAAGTGCTGTTTCTGCACGTTTCATCGCGAACTCAAACAGCTTTTTCTTCAGTGGCGTCGAGTCCATCATCCGCGCCTGCACGTCGGCTAAAATCCCCTCCCACACTCTCGGGGCGAGTAACACAAAGCTTGGGCCTATTTCACGAAGATCAGCCATCATGGTTTCTTGCTCTTCTACAAAATTAACTATCTGTCTGGCAATCAGTGCTTGGCCGACGGCGTAGACCTGCTCCATGATCCAAGGCAGAGGCAATACCGATACATAGTTGTCGCCAGGCATTCTTGGATCGGCACGCAAGTATGAGCAGCAGTGGTCAATGAACTTACTGCCTTGTAACAGAACAATTTTGGGTTTTGAGGTCGTGCCAGATGTGGTGCAGTAGATAGCAATATTGTCAGCTTTGCCCGCATCGACTAACTCGTCATAAGCACGTGGATGTTGCTTATCAAGCTGCTGACCACTCTTGTATATGTCTTCGATGTTTATCAATCGCGGGTCGTCGTACTTACGCATCCCTCTAGGATCGCAATAGACAATGTATTTTACAGATGGGATTTGATCACCAAGCTCAAGTAACTTGTCACACTGCTCCTCATCCTCAGCAATCACCACCTGCGCATTGCTGCGGTTAAGCAGGTATGCCACCTCTTCATGCAGCGAGTCTTGATAGATCCCTAAAGAGAAACAACATAAGGCATGCGCTGCAACTTCGCCCCAAACCCACTCTGGTCGGTTATCGCCTAATAATGCAATGGTTGTTTCGGCTTCAATGCCCAAATCGCGCAGGGTTAATGACAGCCATTTAACGCGGTTATGGTAATCAAGCCAGCTAAACTCGCTCCAAATGCCAAACTCTTTTTCACGCATGGCAATATCATCACTCCATAGGAGCGCGTTGTGGCGCAATATTTTGGGAAAGGTATCCATATCACCCATATCAAAACGTTCTGCAGCACCTTCATTTGCAGTTTTCATTAACCCACCTCCTGCAGCTGCTCATTATCATCTAGGCCTAAGTAAGCTTGCCTAACATGTTCGTTTGCCATAACTTCGTCCGGTAAACCGCTAACTAATTTCTTGCCGAAATCAAGCACCATCACTTCATGAGAAATATCCATTACCACTCCCATATCGTGCTCAATCATCACCACAGTAATGCCGAACTCTTCGTTGAGATCTAAGATATAGCGCGCCATATCTTCCTTCTCTTCTAGGTTCATGCCCGCCATGGGTTCATCAAGTAGGATTAGTTTGGGATTTAATGCGATGGCACGAGCCAGTTCGACCCGTTTACGCAAGCCGTAGGACAAGGTGCCTGCAATCGACTTTCGTACATGGGAGATATCGAGAAAATCGATTATCTCTTCAACTTGGCGCCTATGTTTAAGCTCCTCTTTTTGCGCAGGAGAAGCCCAGTAAAGCGGTCCGGTTAACCAGTTATTTTTCATCTGGTGATGACGCCCAACCATGATATTGTCGAGAACAGACATATGACCGAATAGCGCCAGGTTTTGGAATGTTCGACCAATGCCTAAATCTGCACGATCATTTGGTCGCATGTGCGTGACTTCTTGGTCATCAAAATGAATCGAGCCTTCATAGGGACGATAGCGACCTGAGATACAGTTAAGCATTGACGTTTTGCCAGCACCGTTAGGCCCAATAATTGAAAATACCGAGCCTTTTTCAACTTCAAAACTGACATCTGTTAGCGCTTTTACGCCACCAAATGCTAAGGAAATCTGTTCAACTTTTAAGATTTTATCTGCCACACCCATACTCCTTTACACTCAACATCGTTCTGCTTGTCGCACTTTTTGCCGCTAAGTACTTATGTCGGACGACTGCCATGGGAATCAAAACTGAATACAAAAATACTCATTCACATCAAAATGACAGCAGGGGGAAACCTGCTGTCATTAATGACTAAAGTGCGTAACGGAAAGAGAGTTGTGCGTAATCGGAGTCGACATCTTGATCGCCAATTTCAAAATTACCCACTTCAAAACCTATCGCTAAATGCGGAGTGAGGTTCTGGAAAAGGTTAAGGCTCCATTGGCTGCGCTCTGCATTACCGATGTCAGTTTCAACTCGACCATATAGCGCGGTACTTCTTAATGTGTCGGTCCAAAAATGACGGTAAGCGGCGAGATAAGATGTGGTGCTTTCAACTTCCTCACCAACTAGATCTCGCGCGACACCGATACCGACATAACGACCCACTTCGCCTTGGTGGAATTGAAAGCGCAGATCATCTTTACCGAAAGTTTTAATGCGTCCAGCAATAGAACCACCAAATGCCGTTTCACTATTGCCTAGATCAGTATTTAGGCTGCGACCAAGTGCAGATATTGAAATATCGCCCCAATCTCCTTTAAAGTTATAGCGGGCAACAACATCGGGAAGGTCATCGTTTGCGGTATCGCCACCAACACTTTCAGGGTTTTCTATTGAGAATTGAAAACCGCCGATGTCGTAACGAATTTGACCTTGACGAATAAAGGCCAAACCCACCGTTGCGCCAGCAAAATCTGCCGTCTCAGGAATCGCGCTCGTATTCATAAAGGTGGTCCAGGTTTGACCTGCGGTTAACCCTTCATATTTGATAAATGCATGACGTATTCTTGGGTTAGCGGAGTTGGAAACAACTTGATTACCACCACCTCCAAGAAAGTCCATTTCAATAAAGCCCATCACATCGCCGTGGACATATTTGGTGTTAAAGCGTGTTTCGTTAGCGAAGATTCTAAATTGAGAAGCACTTGCCTCAAGCGGCGTACCTGTACCAATCCAAAAGTCACGGTAACCAACATCACCACTGACATAACGCGCATCAACTTTAATGTAGCCACCAAATGTTAGCTTGCCATCTTCGCCAACTTCAAAGTCATAACCGGCAGCGGCTGAACTAGCTAGCAAACACAACGAACCTGCTAATGTGATTTTTTTTATTTTAGAAATGAGCATCTTTTATCCCCTTTAATGTCTGCACTCAAGATGAATAATTAAAAGTGTTTGCTCAATTGTGTAATGGTATTAGTGCAGCAGTATTAATACGTTAGGTGCAATACCAACGAATTAAACACATGTGATTAATCAAAATGGATTAATACTTAAGTCGATAGCTTTCAGTGCTCTTAACAACTAAAAAATGTGATATGTTAATTTCTATAACAATTAAGGGAGTTCTCGGTTATTAGTCGAAGGTCTCCCAATAAAAAGGTGTAACGACAGCATGTTTCCTAATTGGCTATTGGTGACTATCAGTATTAGCTATATTGGTTTGCTATTCCTGATGGCTTTTCTTGGCGATAGATATAGAGAAAAGCTTTTTAAACAGCAACATACAATTATCTATTCGTTATCTCTCGGCGTTTATTGCACCTCTTGGGGGTTCCTCGGCACCGCCGGACAAGCAGCCAGTAACTCGTTCTCCTATCTACCTGTTTATATTGCTCCGATTCTACTTTTTATATTTGCTTGGCCATTTATTCAGCGCATTATCCGCGTCTGCCTCAAGCTTAATATTACCTCGATTGCCGATCTACTTGCGGCAAGATTTGGTAAGTCGCAGCTGTTGGCAACTGTGGTCACCTTTGTTGCCCTATTTGGCACCTTGCCGTACATCGCGCTGCAGCTAAAAGCCATTGTTAACTCCTATGAAATTTTAAGACAAGATCACTTGCTCTCCTCTTGGCAGCTAGGCTTAGTTGTGAGTCTTATATTGGCCGGTTTTACCATCATATTTGGCGTGAGAGCCATTGATGTCACTGAGCGTCACCCAGGCATGATGCTAGCCATCGCCTTTGAATCTTTCGTCAAGCTCATCGCCTATCTGACTATTGGTATTTTTGTGTCTTTTTTTCTATTTGACTCTCCCATGGATATTTGGCGCCAAGCTAATGAAACGCTGCCAGTTTCGACTGAATTTACTTATCCAAATATGGTGTCGATGTTTGGTTTACTGTTTATTGTTATGTCGGCATTTTTGTGTTTGCCACGTCAATTTCAAGTATTGATTGTTGAGCTAAAAGAACAAAAACATGCCCTGTGGAGCCGCTGGACCTTCCCGCTTTACATCTTAGTATTTGCTTTTTTCGCCATGCCTTTGGGGCAAGCTGGCAACATACTCTATGGCGACTCACTACAAAGTGATGCCTATGTGCTGTTTCTGCCCGCTTTTAGCGGCGACGCTTGGCTCGGTTTGTTTAGCTTTCTAGGTGCAATATCAGCGGCAAGCTCTATGGTTATCATTTCAACCATTGCATTAAGCACAATGTTAAGTAATGAAGTGGTATTTCCTACTCTATTTAAAGTGACCAATATTCAGAGTACTGATTTTCATAAGTTTCGCTCTCACCTATTAAATATCCGTAAAGGGCTAATCCTGTTCGTTATTTTCTTGAGTTACGGTATGTTTCTACTCGCTCCACCCGACACGCTAGCCTCATTAGGGGAAGTGGCATTTGGTGCAATAGCTCAGATAGGCCCAGCACTGTTCGCTGCCTTTTTGTGGCGGCGAGTCACCCTCATAGGTGTGCTTGCAGGCATAAGCAGTGGTTTTACACTGTGGCTGACACTTAACTTATTCCCGCAGTTAGGTCTCTATTCTCACCCTTTTGCGGGAAGTGAGTACTCGATGACAACTATGGCGACTCTGGTTGGTTTGTTTGCCAATATCACCATGATATGGATAGTTTCATCATTTACCCGCCAAAGCGTGCACGAACAGATGCAAATAGCGCATTTTATCGAACGCCCTGACCTTGCGAAATTGCAACCGGCCCTGCCTAAATATATTAACCCTACCGAGCTGGAGTTACTGGTTGCTCGCTTTATCGGCAAAGAAAAAGCCGCTCAAGGATTTCATGCGTTTTTCTCAGCACAACAACCAATATCCGACAAAGCTGCATATAACCAAGTACTGACTTTTCATACCGAGAATATGTTGGCCAGCGTGATGGGGTCAGCCTCCGCTCGCTTAGTGATATCTTGCGCCCTTAATGGCCGTGATATTGCGATTGAAGATGTGGCACAACTAGTTGAAGAAGCCTCTAGCCACCGCACTGAATTTAGCCGTAGTGTGCTGCACAGTGCCATTGAAAATGCCAGTGAAGGGATCTCTGTCATCGACAAAGATCTGAATTTGGTTGCTTGGAACCAGCACTATTTAAACCTATTTAGCTACCCTGACGACCTTGTTTATATTGGTTCTCCAGTTAAACAACTAATCAAGTTCAACTTAAGTCATGCCTACCCTTTACAGCATGATTTGGCCCAACAAGTTGAACGACGTTTAGCTTACCTGCGCCAGGGTAGTCGCCATAGTACAGAACGTGTTCAGCCCGACGGAAAGACAATAAGAATTGAAGGTAACCCGATTCCTGATGGCGGCTTTGTGATGATATTTTCTGATATCAGTATGTACCGTGAAGCAGAAAAGCTACTTAAAGAACAGAATCTAGATCTGGAAGCCAGAGTATATGAACGGACCAAAAAGCTAGAGCAGGCAAACTTGAGCCTAGAGCATACCAATCAAGAGCTGGCGGTAGCGCTGCAAAAAGTCGAACAAGCTCACCAGAAAAAGAGCCAATACCTAAAAGCTTGTAGTCATGATTTATTACAACCACTCTCTGCCGCAAGACTGTTTTCATCTGCATTTTTACAAGATAGCCAACTCAGTCGTAAGCAACAACAGCAGATAGGTTATATCGATAACTCATTACAAGTTGCCAATGAACTGCTGCTCGACTTGAACGAAATTTCGCGCATTGAAAGTGGCACCATCATCCCGGAGATCACCGAGTTTGCCCTGCAAGAAGTCATTGACTCACTCGTTGACGAATTTGGCGCCATAGCTGCAACGTCCAGTGTAAAATTCAAATTTATTAACACTCAGCTTTGGGTTAGAAGTGACAAAGTACTATTGCGACGGATCTTGCAAAACCTGATCAGCAATGCCTTTAGATACGCAGGCAAAGGCAAAATTCTACTTGGTTATCGCCGTCATGGAGATGATATCTCTATTCAGGTGGTTGATGATGGACCGGGGATCCCCAAAGAGAAACAAAAGGTTATATTTGAGCAGTTTACCAGGCTACAGCATTCGGGCCATGACGGTGTTAATGGTCTAGGCTTAGGGCTGAACATTTCTCAAGGTCTTGCCTCACTGCTTAACCATCAACTGACGTTATCATCAAAGGAGGATCGCGGCAGTATATTCAGCTTGCGTCTCGCCACTGTTAAGCCTCAACAACTTGTACCTAAAGCGCCAGTAGACATTCTGACCCTGAGCGGAGTGCATGTTTTATGCGTCGATAATGATCCGAACGTACTCGCAGGCATGGTGCAGCTTCTGCAAAGTTGGAACTGCCGCGTTTATCAAGCATCATCAGCTCAACAAGCAAAACAGGAATTTGCCAAACATGCACACAAGATTGATATCGTGTTGATGGATTATCAGCTTGAAGATGACCACAATGGGCTTAATTTGATGCAGGAGCTTCAGCAGCAAACCGACTTAACACTACCAGCAATATTGATAACCGCAACCATTGATGAAACTGTAGTAAATAGAGCAAAAGAGCTAGGCTATGGCTATCTACGTAAGATTATTAAACCTATCGCATTGAGAGCTGTTATGAGCGCAACGCTGGCCAAAAACCTCCATAGCAACTACGCAACAAGCAAGACATCGAATTATACCGTGGATGAGGAGTTGTAAACTGCAGTGTTAACCCAGCTAAAGGTTAACACTGTAGCTAGCGGCTAAAATCAAGCAATAAGAGGTGTTTTTTCAAGCTGCAGTTCGTTCATGGCAATCACAGCTTGGGTGCGGGTGTGCACCCCAAGTTTTAAAAAGATGGCACTCGCGTGGGCCTTAATCGTTGCTTCAGAAAGGCCTAATTCGTAAGCGATTTGCTTATTGAGCAAAGCATCAGCAAACATCATCAAGATGCTGTGCTGCCTAGGCGAAAGGCTAACAATTTTACTCGTCATACTATCGGCTTCTATCGCTTCAAAATTGCTGCAACCTGCAGGTACCCACTGCTGACCTGCTAATACCGACTTAATCGCACTAACCATCACCTCAACGGCTGTCGATTTAGGAATAAATCCTGCCGCACCAAACGACATACTCTTACTGACGGTGACTTTATCTTCCTGCCCCGAGATAACAACAACCCCCATTTGCGCATGACAATTACGAATACTCACTAAGGTATTAAAGCCATGAGCTTTGGGAATATTGAGATCCAGCAGCAATAAGTCTGCATCATGCAGCTTTAATACTTCATCGAGTTCGGCAACTGATTCCGCTTCAAACAAACTCACATTTTCAAAATGAGTGGTTAGGATATTGACCAATGCTTGTCTAAATAATGGATGGTCATCAGCTATTATTATTTTTAGTGGCTGTAACATGTTCGATCCCTCATATGTACATTTTTTCAGTCTACTCCATTGCCTTTTATTATCAACCAGCCACAATTATGCACCTGTTCGCCAAGCTCGAAATTTAACACTTTAATTACAAACAGATAGTCTTATCCATTGCGCAAAAAGCACGTTAGCCACTCGCTGAAACATAGACTTATTAACTAGGTTTTCTGTAAGGTTTTTGTGTTAGATGGAACTTTCCCCTAACTAAACGGTGTCGTATCACAGCGCAAACTCCGCAAAATTCAAATCAGCGCCATAAAATAACAGCCAACTAAACTCATCACTAAATTTGGTTTAAGGCTTGTACATAAAGCAACTCTCACATATTCTGAATTAAGCAGTATTTTTAAATTAGTTTTACTTTTCAAATGATAAGGAACGCCAATTTGCCAGATAAAATTGCATTAGTATTGGGTGGCGGTGGCGCAAGAGCGGCATACCAAATAGGCGTTCTTAAAGCGATTGTACAGTTTTATCCCCGTAACCAAGGGATCCCTTTCAAGATTGTTTGCGGTACTTCCGCCGGCGCAATTAACGCAACCTCAATTGCAACTCACGCCTCTTGCTTTCATTTAGGCGTGCGAAAATTGGAATGGGTTTGGCGCCATATTCACGCTAAAAAAGTCTATCAAGCTTCTATTGGCGGCGTGGTTAAGCACCTAAGTAAAATGGCATTAAAAGGAGTGCAAAGCGATGGTGCCTCTCACAGTGCCGGCAGTTTATTTAATAGTGAGCCTTTACGAGGGCTACTGAACGACTTAATTAGTTTTGAGCGCATAGGGCGAAATATTAGTAGTGGTGCGCTAGATGCTGTAAGCCTAGATACCTCTTGTTATAACAACTCTCGCTCAGTCACTTTCTTTCAAGGTAATCCACTTATAGAGGACTGGCAACGTGCACGTCGAAGCGGTCAGCGCACTCGCTTAAACACCGATCACCTATTAGCAAGCTCTGCCATTCCGTTGATTTTCCCGTCTGTGCGTCTTAAACAAGAATATTATGGCGATGGTTCGGTACATCAGCTTGCGCCATTGAGCAGCCCGATTCACCTTGGTGCAGATAAGATCATGGTGATCAATTTGGAAAGTCCCCATAAGGCTCAACCAAAGGAACTTGATCATCATCCTAAAACTGCAACCATTGCTGGTCACCTGCTCGACACGATATTTTCAGACACCTTAAACAGCGATCTAGAACGACTTGAGCGGATTAACAGTACTTTATCACTCATTCCTGAAGAGAGCCGACAAAAGCTGGCTTTGAAACAGATTGAGACCTTAGTCATTAAACCAAGTGAAGATTTAAGTGTTATTGCATCACGTTACTTTCAAGATATGCCATTTGCGATCAGAATGATGATGAAAGCACTGGGGATCAATGAACATTCAGACTCGAGTGTTGGCTCATACCTATTATTCGAGCAAGGATATTGCAGTGCGTTAATAGAGCTAGGTTACCAAGATGCCATGTGCCAAATTGATGAGATTAAGTCCTTTTTCAATATTCAGTCTCATTGATCATTAAGAGAATAAATAACTCCCTCATTTAAGAACCAAATGGTATTAGCGGGCTATTTCGGCACAACAGTGTCACCAATGGCCTCAACAATACTGTCCCCCCAATGTTGATAGATGAGTTCGCCAGGATGGAAACCATCACTGGCCATCTGCGCAGGTTCTGGCTTTGTGCCAAAATCTAACAAGATAAAAGGTTCAGACTTAGAAAGTTGTCTCAACAAGCCATTAAACTCATCACTACGCTTACCAAGAAACCAACGTAAAGGTTGCGGCAAAGCAGGAAAGCTTCCCATAGGTGGGACTTGAGTTAATATCAGTTTACGGCAGTTAACGCTTTGGGTAAGAAACGCTATGAGTTCTAGCTGTTGTTGCAACCACTCCCGCGCCGATAATGGACTGAGTACATCGTTAACCCCAAGTGACACCACCACGATATCGAACTCAAATGCTTGCTCATTATATCTCTTATTGAGCATTTTTAGCGTCTGAGCAGTATTAGCACCAGATTTAGCAATAAGCTGCCACGACACCTCAAAATGAGCAGCAAGACCAGCACTGATAGTGCCGCTCAAAGCATCCTTCTGCTGCGCAACGCCCACGCCAGCGGCAGCCGAATCACCTAAAACTAACAAGGAGACAGCGGGTCCTTCTCCCAAACAACCGCTGCGTTCACCGGCGGCTTCAGGTAACTTCGGCGTATTCTTCTTTACTCGTCGACCTTGAATAAACATCAATGGCAGTAGCAGTATAAAAATTATCTTGTGCAAAATAACGTCCTTATTATCTCTGTTAACCTTGTAGTAAAAAGGTTTCCGCCTTTTCTATTCGTCGAGGCTTTCCAAGCAATATTAGAATATCACCCGGTTTAATCTGCCAGTCCAGTTCAGGATTATCAACTTCAGCGCCCGCCCGGCGAACTGCACGCAGTTCAACTCGAAGCTTTTCCCAGGGGATATCTGCCAATGTCAGTCCTACGGCATTGGCCCCTTTCGGTAATGACACGGCATGAAGCAATTCAAGGGTAAAATCTGTTTCAGCCCCAGAGAAAAAACCATGTAAATATTGATAATGGTTGCGTCGCTCTGATTCCAAACGTTTTAGGATCCTTGCGAGCGGCACGCCACATTGATAGAGCACTTGAGAAACCAGCATTAAGCTGCCCTCTAGGGTTTCTGGAATAACTTGGCTAGCCCCAGCCTCCTCTAACTCCTCCATGCCCGAGTCATCGCGAGTACGTACCAAAATTTTAGCCTCTGGCGCCAACTGACGGCATAGAGGCAGCACCTCCTCCAATATTCGTTCACTACTAAAGGTAATAACGATCAATTTGGCATGGCGCACGTGCGCTTGTTTGAGAATACTGCGTTTGCACACGTCACCAAAGTATACCGGCTCTCCCGCCGTTCTGGCCTCAGAGACACGTTTGGGATCTAAATCGAGTACAAGATAGGGTATCGCCTCGGTTTTCATAAACCTTGCTATCGTTTGCCCAACGCGGCCATAGCCAAGAATAAGCACCATATCATCGGCAACATCAGCACCAACAGCAATCGGTTCACTTTTTTCAGGCTTAGGTTTTAACCCCTGCAGCATTCGTGCTATGTCTACACTATGGCGAACAAGCCAAGGAGCAAGTGCCATTGATAACACCGCAACCATAACTAATGTGGTACTGGTTTTCACATCCAATAATTGATAGTTAACTGCAAGCGCTAGCACAACAAAGCTAAATTCACCGACCTGCGCCAAGCTTAAGGCTGTTGACACAGAGACCCTAAATGACTCTTTAGCAAGTTTAAGTAACGAAAAAATGACTAACGCTTTACCGAAGATTACCGCAATTAACAGTATGATGATCTGCCACCAATACTGCGCGACGAGTTGAAAATCGAGCAACATACCGATGGAGATAAAAAACAAGCCCATCAGTAAGTCTCTAAAAGGGCGAATATCGGCTTCTAATTGCCGGCGGTATTGGCTTTCACCCAAGAGCATCCCCGCCATAAATGCACCTAACGCCATCGATAAGCCTAGCCACTGGGTAATAGCACCAGTGACTAACGCTACAACCAAAGTCGACAATACAAATAACTCATTTGAACGAGAACGCGCCACTTCATCGAATAGTCTTGGCAACGCCCATTTGCCAAAAGCCATTAGCGCAATGAAAGCCAATATGCCTTTTAATAACGCATAGGCTACATCACTTAATAATAGAGGTGCACCATCGCTTGCGAGCAGCGGCAGTAGGATTAATAGGGGAACAACGGCAATATCTTGAAACAACAGCACACTGACTGACAGCTCACCATGGCGGCGTCGCAACCAGCCTTGTTCATTAAGCAGTTTAAGCACAATTGCTGTCGAAGATAGCGCAATGGCCGAGCCTACAACAATTGATTCGGTCACAGTCAAATTACATAACAGAGCGATGACCATGCTCAGCGCAGCAGTCACCAGCACCTGAGCACTGCCTAAACCAAATACGGTTCTACGCATCGCCCAAAGCCTCGGCAGAGAAAACTCAAGCCCAAGGCTAAACATCAGCAGCACCACCCCAAGCTCTGCAACCGACTGCATTTGATGCTGGGTAAACCAATGGAAACCACTTGGACCACTAATGATCCCCGTCATTAAATACGCCAAAATGGCTGGCAGTCCAGCCCGCCTTAAAATGGCAATAGAGACAATGGCAACCACTAGCATAAGCAGTATTTGGATTAAAAAGCTGTGTTCCATGTGCTCTATTTACTCCTAGGGACGATATGAATGTTAAAGCGTAGGTTTAATACATCTATTTATCATAAAGAATATTACTTGTACTACAAGCCAAAGAAACGATTAAGCATTTAAAAGTGAAACACTAATTGGTGATTTCAACACCAAAATTGCTGAATTTGATATGACGTTTTTGCATTACTCTATATCGTCGAAATCACGCCACTTAGCGGTTTGTCAAAATCCTGCCGCCTCAATTTTTAACGTCTAAACCAAACAAGTAAACATATGATAATTAACAGTAATAAGCAAAAAACATGTTATTGGCACGATTAGTGCTTAATTCAGGGGTAGTTATAGCGCTAATTTATTTGGAGTTGAGTACATGGAATTTGGCCTAGCGACCGAGCTTTTTCCTAACGAGTATCGCATAGAAGCTGATCTAGAGTCGGCCTACCCGGTAGATCTTAACCTTGTCACCATCATCCAACAACTACACCAACACTTAGATCCGCGGACAGTGTTTGCCTGCTTCGGAAAAATCATGGGGCAATATTTGCCGCTCCATGGGGTGCAACTCAGTTATAAGCAATATCACTTTCAATGGGGACGCCAAGGCGGTTACTCGATTGAGCAGCATCTAACGCTGGCTGACACTATGGTTACGGTTAACTATAACCTAAAAGCGCCTTTAGTGCCGTCGCAAGCTCAGCGTTTGAATCAACTACAAGAACTGGTATTACAACCCTTGTTCAACGCGATTCAGTTTCAAGAGATATCCAAACAAGCAATGTTTGACGCGCTGACTCAGCTAGGAAATCGCCACTATTATCTTGAACAGATAAAAAAAGAGATCGCTCGCGCAGAGCGAAACCACAGCACTTTTTCATTAGTCACCTTAGATCTCGATAACTTTAAGCAACTTAACGATCGCTTTGGGCATCAGTTAGGCGATGAAGCATTGGTCTCTTTTGCCAAACTACTTAACCAGGTCGTTAGAGATACCGATCAAGCCTTTAGAATTGGCGGTGATGAGTTCACGATTTTAGTGCAAGGTGATGCACAAGCGGCTGCGATCCTGTGTGAAAGAATTTTGAGCGCCTTGGAGCAACTTGCAAATATAGAGAGTTATCAGGTTCGAACCAGTTTAGGTATTGCTCAGTGGGCTAACAATGATTCCGAGCAGAGTTTATACCAAAAATCAGATAGTGCTCTTTATCAAGCCAAAGCGATGGGCAGACAGTGCTACAGTATCTATCAGCCAAAAGATTGCTAATTAATTCAATAGGAAATTAATTAGCGGTAAACGACAGCCCTTGCTCACTCTCGGAGCACAGATAGGCTTTTTCATTCCAGTAACCGATGGCGCACACCAATTTACCGTTGTAGCACAATAGCGGTACTTTAGCTCTTGCCCACGGCGCTACGGCAAACTCCTGCCATAGTTTCTTCAACTCGCGACCTTTATTTCGATTATGCGGCTGACAACGAGTACTTCCTGGCAAAGCAAACTCGATAGTTACCTTTTCATTCGCATGTGGCAAGCGCACTCCAGTCCCCAGATCTAAACTCGCGTTAACCCGCTTCCCAGTACCACAGTTAATCCCCTGAACCAGAATTTCATCGATTGATGACACTCTGATGTTGCTCAATGGCGCTTCTTTAGTCAGCGTTAGAAAGTAACCAGCGCCTTTAAAACGCTTTATGACAACGTCTGCTAACTTTATATCAATATTGGCGTCAGCTTTAGCATCGAGCAATTGGCTAAGAATTTGTTCTACTTGCACTTTAGAAGGCGGCGCGAATCCCAACTGTTCCATATGGCCTCGCAGCAGTAGCGCTTGCCAAGCAGTTGAATGCTCAGCTAATGCAGTGAGTTCAATGACCAGCTCACCTTCTTGTCGACTCTGTATTGAGGGCAACCGCGTAGCCATCTCTTCATCGACAACACTTTGTTGCATCGCACATAACTCAGCACTGCGACTCGCAGTTGCAGCAATGGCACTCCAACGCTGTTTTAAAGCAGGGATGATAGATTGACGTAGAAAGTTTCTATCATATTTCTCATCAAAATTACTCTCATCTTGAATATGAGTAATGTGATGTTTCATGGCGTAGGCTTCAACTTCCGTTTTTTTCATATCAAGCAGCGGGCGTATCAACCACTTATCTTTATCGAATGGTTGTACTCTACCCATCGCTGATAGACCTTTTGGGCCAAGTCCGCGCTTTAAAGCTAGTAAAATAGTTTCAAGTTGATCATCTTGATGATGTGCTGTCATTAAAATATCAGCAGCGTCCATCTGGGCTAATAATGCTTGGTAACGCACCGAACGTGCCGCCGCCTCAACGCTGACCCTTGGTGCCTGTTTCACTTCGACATGAGCTACAGAGCAGGGTAACTGATATTTAGCAGCCTGCTCTTGGCAATGTAACGCCCAACTATTGGCGTTAGCACTCAAACCATGATGGACATGCAGCAACTGATATTCAAACTGTGGCTGTTGCTTGGCAAACAGCGACAAACCTTGTGCTAAGATCTCTGAGTCGACGCCACCACTATAAGCCAGCACAACTTTACGGGGCTTTTGGCTTAGCTCAATCGATGGTAACTCGTCGATACAACGTTGGATCAGCAGTGCAATATCCATAACTTAAAAGACTATCCGAACTTTGTTTGAGCCTGTTAGCGACTCAAGCGCCAACATTAAATCATCGGTTGGGTTCACCCGCCATTCATCACCCAGTGTAAACTGCGCTTTAGTTTCTGGCTGGGCGTAATTGATTAACACTGGTACAGCGCCATTTTTCCATGGTTCAACTGCTGCCTGAAAACGGTTTAACCAATCTCCATCAACCTCTGTTGACTGCAGGTCAACTTCAACCGCATTTGCAAAGTGGCTGCGCGCTTCGCCCATATCAATAATATTACGCGCAGTCATACGATTACCGCCGGAGAAATCATCGAAGCTAACTTCGCCTTCAATAATCAAAATACGATCTTTTTCAAGCAAGTGATTAAACTTCTCAAACGCTTCGGTAAATAGCATCACCTCTAAACGAGCACTCTTATCGTCCAATGTCACCAAGCCCATTTTAGCACCACGTTTGGTCATCATGACTCGTGTTGCTACCACGAGCCCAGCCGCTTTCATGGTTTTACCACGCTCCGTTGGATGAACGTCTTTAAGGCGACCAGAGGTGTAGTGCTTAAGCTCTTTGAGATACTGATTAATCGGGTGCCCAGTCAAATATAAACCAAGCGTGTCGCGCTCCCCTTCTAGCCAGACTTTGTCAGGCCAAGGCGTGCACTCTACGAATTGTTGTTTATCATCTTCTGGCTCGCTATTGAGCAAGCCAAACATATCGTGTTGACCTAAGGCTTCCGCTTTAGCATGCTGATCCGCTGCGCGTATAGCTTCTGGTAATGTTGCCACCAATGACGCTCGATGCGGGCCAAGATTATCAAGCGCGCCGGCACAAATTAACTTTTCAATCACGCGGCGATTAAGCTTTTTAAGATCAATTCGAGCACAAAAATCAAACAAATCGGTAAATGGACCATCTTTTCTGGCCTGTAGTATCGAGTCCACAGGACCTTCACCTACCCCTTTAACCGCACCGATGCCGTAGACAATATTAAGATCTTCATCAACAGTAAACCTAAATAACCCCTTATTGACATCGGGTGGAATAAGCGGCAAACCCATACGTTCACACTCATCAACTAAGGTTACAATCTTATCGGTGTTATCCATATCAGCCGACATCACCGCAGCCATAAACTGCGACGGGTAATGGGTCTTTAACCATAGTGTTTGGTAGGATACCAATGCGTAAGCAGCAGAGTGAGACTTGTTAAATCCATAACCCGCAAATTTTTCCACCAAATCGAAAATCTTCATCGATAGTGGGCCATCAACACCGTTCTTGATTGAGCCCTCTTCAAACGTTCCGCGCTGCTTTGCCATCTCTTCTGGCTTTTTCTTACCCATAGCACGACGTAACATATCCGCGCCGCCCAAGGTATAACCAGCCAATACCTGGGCAATCTGCATCACCTGCTCTTGGTACAAAATAATGCCGTAGGTTGGCGACAGTAATTCTTTTAATGATTCGTGCTGGTACTCTGCATCAGGGTAAGAAACTTCTTCGCGACCATGCTTACGCTCAATGAAGTTATCTACCATGCCAGACTGCAAAGGACCGGGTCTAAACAGTGCTACTAGTGCAATCATATCTTCAAAGCAGTCAGGCTGAAGGCGTTTAATCAAATCCTTCATACCCCGAGATTCCAGCTGAAATACCGCCGTGGTTTCGTAGCGCTGAAGTAACTTAAAACACTTAGGGTCTGTCAGCGAAATAGATTCAATTCGCACACGCTCTTCACCATTCTTGTCTTTAACGGCGTTCACCATCTGCAACGCCCAATCAATAATAGTCAGCGTTCTTAGTCCTAAGAAATCGAACTTAACCAAACCTGCGGTTTCTACATCGTTTTTATCAAACTGAGTAACCGGGTTAAGCCCTTCCGAGTCACAGTAAATAGGAGAGAAATCAGTAATTTTGGTCGGCGCGATAACAACACCACCAGCATGCTTACCCGCGTTACGCGTTACACCTTCCAATATGCGGCACATGTCGATGAGGTCTTTCACCTCCTCGCTGCCGTCATAGGATTCTTGCAG
This sequence comes from Shewanella sp. 10N.286.45.A1, assembly GCF_041470405.1. NCBI lineage: Bacteria > Pseudomonadati > Pseudomonadota > Gammaproteobacteria > Alteromonadales > Shewanellaceae > Shewanella > Shewanella sp. 10N.286.45.A1. Next base: position 7,111 of record NZ_JBFRMK010000050.1, on the reverse strand, counting down.
CGCTGGTTCGACCTCAAAGGCCTTTGCCAAGGTCATACCGGGTTCTGCTGGCACCATTTTGGAGATACGGTCAACAAAACCATAAGGGTGGCCCAATACACGCCCTACATCTCGTATTACCGCTTTAGCCGCCATGGTACCGAAAGTAATAATCTGCGATACCGCATCACGACCATAAAGATCGGCAACATGGTCAATCACTTCATCTCGGCGGTCCATGCAAAAATCGACATCGAAATCCGGCATAGAAACACGTTCAGGGTTAAGAAATCGCTCGAACAGTAAGTCATATTCTAGTGGGTCGAGATCGGTAATTTTAAGGGCGTAAGCCACTAATGAGCCAGCACCCGAGCCTCGACCTGGGCCAATAGGAATATCGTTATCCTTACCCCATTGGATGAACTCCATAACAATAAGGAAGTAACCAGGAAATCCCATCTCGTTAATCACTTTAAGCTCAATGTCCAAGCGTTCGTCGTATTCAGGTCGTTTCTCCGCTCGAACCTCTGCGTCGGGAAATAAAAACTCTAGTCGCTCTTCTAAGCCTTTTTCAGAAACATCAACCAGAAAGTCTTCAATGGTCAAATCACCCGTTGGGAAGTTAGGTAGGAAGTATTCATTCAAGCGCACTGTGACATTACAACGCTTAGCAATTTCAACCGTGTTCTGTATCGCTTCAGGAATATCCTCAAATAGCTCGCACATCTCCTCACTACTCTTGAAATACTGCTGGTCACTGTATTTTTTAGGACGGCGAGGATCGGCTAGCGTAAAACCATCGGAGATCGCCACCCGAATTTCATGCGCTTCAAACTGCTCTGGTTTATTAAACACCACTTGGTTGGTAGCAACTACAGGTAAATCTTTTGCCTGCGCTAACTCCACAGCCATATGCAAGTAACGCTCTTCATCTGGACGGCCAGTGCGTAACAACTCTAGGTAATAACGGTCTGGAAAATGTGTTTGGTAAAATTCAACTAAGGATTCAACTTGGGCGTAATTATCTTTGAGTAACGCTCGGCCCACATCGCCGTGCCGTCCGCCAGAGAGTAATATCAAACCATCGTTATACTTAGCTAACCATTCATGATCAATCACTGCTCTATCGTCAATATGACCGCGAAGATAGGCATCACTGATCAGCAAGGTTAAGCTTGAATAGCCCTCATTATTCATCGCTATAGCGGTAATTGAGCAGAGCTCGTCGACACCTGGGACTTGTACCCAAAACTCAGTGCCGATAATGGGCTTTATTCCGGCGCCATGACAACCGCCGTAAAATTTAACCAGTCCACACATATTGGTCTGATCCGTCAGCGCCACAGCTGGCATCCCTAGCTCGCTTACTTTCGCAAGAATAGGTTTCACCTTGGACAGCCCATCAGACATTGAAAAGTCACTGTGAACGCGCAAATGCACAAATAAAGGATCAGACATATGTGGAGTATCTTTCTTTTAGGTAGATGAAGACAAATAGTCAGTCTTACAGAGTAAAACATGGAATAGCAGCAAACAAGTTAAACTGCTAATTGACGCGCTAGATGAATAACTTTTTAGCAATCGCTGGCCCTTAACCGAGCATATAAAAGGTTACTTCGCTAGGGTATGGGCCAGTATATAATTGCAAGTTACATGGCTTCACGTACTGGACGAAAACTCTTGCGATGCTCAGCGAGTACACCGTAATTGGCTAATGCTTCAAAATGAGCCTTAGTCGGGTAACCTTTGTGTTTCTCAAATCCATATTGAGGATATTGCTGTGCAAGTTGCTCCATTTCACGGTCGCGGATCACTTTAGCAATAATTGAAGCGGCGCTGATGGCATCGATAAGACCATCACCTTTAATTATTGCGTGGCTCTGCATACCAAAATCTGGACAACGATTACCATCGACCAATACAGAGCTTGGCTTAATAGATAATCCTGCAACCGCACGCTGCATTGCAAGCATAGTGGCGTGCAATATATTCAGCTCATCAATTTCAATAGGCGTAGCAGCGCCAACGCTGACACTTAATGCTTTCTCTTGGATCTGATTAAAAAGCAATTCTCGCTTTTTCTCTGATAACTTTTTTGAATCGTTAAGGCCAACAATTGGATTATTGGGATCTAAAATAACCGCAGCGGTTACCACATTGCCTACTAAAGGACCGCGACCAACTTCGTCAACTCCAGCGTATTGTCCAATACAGATCAATTCAATTTGCTCTGGGGTTATACCTTTAAAAACGGCCACTAGTTTTGTTCCTCTATTAGCTTAACCACCGCATCTGCTGCACGTGCACTAGCATCACGACGGATCTCCTTATGCATCTGCATGAAACGATCATGTAGTGGGGTGAAATCGCTATCAAGCTGCACAGAGATTGCAGCAGCTATTTTTTGTGCGGTACAATTTTCTTGGATCAATTCAACAACAACATCATCGTCGGCCAATAAATTGGGGAGCGAATAGCGTTTTGTAAGCATCATACCCTTAGCAATACGATAGGTGATTGGGCTTACCCTATAAGCAACCACCATCGGCCTTTTAACCAGCATTGCTTCTAGCGTCGCGGTCCCCGATGCGAGTAATATACAATCGGCTGCTGCCATCACCTCACGAGAATGGCCTTCGACCAAGTGAATCTCCAAATCTGGAGCATACTCACTAAGTGCTTGTTCGAATTGGGCTCTGCGTTTTTCATTCACCAGTGGTGTGACAAATTTGATATCGGGATAACGCTGCTTAATTAAGCTCGCCGCCTTCACAAACGGCTCTGCAAGCATTTTTAACTCCCCGCCTCGAGACCCGGGTAAGATAGCTAAATACTCAGCTTCGCCATCCAGTCCAAGTAATTTACGCGCCTCAACTTTGCTGCTTTCTAACGGGATATCATCTGCCAATGTGTGACCAACAAAGGTACAAGGCACTTGATACTTATCGTAAAAGGCTTTCTCAAATGGCAGCAGCGACAACACCATATTGGTTGCTTTAGCAATTTTAAAAATTCGCTTCGGCCGCCACGCCCATACCGATGGGCTAACATAATGAACCGTTTTTATGCCACGAGCTTTAAGCTTTAACTCGAGGCCTATATTAAAATCTGGAGCATCAATTCCGATAAAGCAGTCAGGTTTAAGTTGAGTAATTTCATTAATCAGCGTTGACCGTACTTTAAGCAATCTAGGTAGACGTGAAAGCACTTCTACAATTCCCATCACCGCAAGCTCTTCATAGGAGAACAGAGATTCAAAGTCAAGCGCGTCCATGCGTGGGCCGCCAATGCCGACAAAGCGTGCATCTGGATAGCTTTGCTTAAGCGCTTTAATCAAACCAGCACCAAGAATATCACCCGAGATTTCTCCGGCGACCATAGCGAATATACGAGGAGTGTGTAGGCTCATAAAAAAAGTCTATTTTTAAAGATGATTGATAAAGAAAAAACCCGCTAGATAGCGGGTTCTTATTAGCACTATCGAACTATGCCTCGACTTGAAGATGCGACAAAGTCGACCAAGAATTTAACTTGTTCATCATCGACTGCCGCTTCTTTTAACTGCTCAACCGCTTCTTCAACGGTTAAACCATTGCGGTATAGCGTTTTATAAGCTCGTCGAACGGCAAGCTGAGATTCCTTACTGAAACCTCTGCGTTTGAGACCTTCACTATTAAGACCTCTTGGTACTGCAGGTTGACCCGAAGCCATGACGAACGGTGGCACATCGTTCAAAATTAAAGAATAGCCAGCCGTAAATGCATGAGCACCGATTTTTACAAACTGATGCACACCTGTCATGCCGCCAAGAATGGCATAATCGCCGACATGAACATGCCCAGCAATTGAAGCATTATTAGACATAATAACATTATTACCAACGACACAGTCGTGGGCAATATGCACATATGCCATAAATAAGTTATTTGAACCGATACGAGTTTCCCAATTATCTTGAGTCGTACCACGGTGTATCGTTACCGATTCACGAATAACGTTATTATCACCAATAATAAGACGTGTTGCTTCACCCGCAAACTTCTTATCTTGACAATCTTCACCTACTGAGGCGAATTGATAAAATTTATTACCTTTGCCAATAACTGTTGGGCCTTTCACAACAACGTGTGAACTAAACCAACAGTCATCACCAATTTCTACGTTTGCGCCAATATAGGTCCATGGACCTATAGTGACATTATTGCCAATTTTGGCATCTGGATGGATGTAAGCTAATTTATCGATCACTTGGAAATCTCTCTCCGTGCACACATTATCTCGGCTGAACAAACAACCTCGCCATCCACTTTGGCTTCACCAGTAAATACGCCTATTCCGCGGCGCTCTTTAATCATTTTGACTTCGAAATGCAACTGATCGCCTGGCTCAACAACACGCTTAAAACGTGCTTTGTCGATCCCAGCAAAATAATATAATGCATCATTCGAAGGTGCATCACTCATCGTCTTGAATGCTAAAAGACCAGTGGCTTGCGCCATAGCCTCTAAGATCAATACGCCTGGCATCACAGGTTGAACCGGGAAATGTCCCTGAAAGAATGGCTCATTAATGGTGACATTTTTGATAGCGTGTAAAGTTTCACCTGGGGTGAAGTCCAATACTCTATCAATCAATAAAAATGGGTATCTATGAGGTAAAAACTTTAGGATCTCTTTGATATCCATTGTATTCAATTGATTTGACACGAAACTTATTCCTTAGCCTGCCCAAGGCAGCTATTCATTTACTTTGTGTTGTTTTCTAACTTCTTAACACGCTGAAAAAGCCCATCAAGCTGTCTAAAGCGAACAGTATTTTTACGCCACAGTTTGTTATCCATCGCAACCGTTGCAGAAGAATATACACCAGGCTCTCGGATCACACTGGTAATATTAGTGCTTCCGGTAACATGTACACCGTCGCAAATACTTAAGTGCCCTGAAATTGCGCAATTACCGCCGATTATACAGTGTTTACCAATAGTGACACTACCGGCAACAACGGTGCTTCCCGCTATCGCGGTATTAGCACCAATAATATCGTTATGCGCTATCTGAACTTGGTTATCTAAAATAACGCCGTCATGAATTTCGGTATGATCTATCGCACCGCGATCTACGGTAGTATTGGCACCGATCTCAACACGGTCTCCAATTCGAACACCGCCAGTTTGTGGAATTTTAATCCACTGACCACGCTCATTGGCATAACCAAATCCATCTGAGCCGATAATAGTACCCGAATGAATAATACAATCTTGACCTAAATGTACGTCATGATAGACAGTGACATTCGCCCATAATAATGTGTTAGAGCCAATAACACTGTCTTGTCCAACAACACTGCCGGCACCAACTTGGACATTGTTACCAAGAACAACATTTTCACCAATAACTGCATTCGCACCAATAGCAACATCCTCTCCGAGCATAGCAGACGCTGCTATTTGTGCAGAAGGGTGAATATTTTCAGCCGCTTTTGGAGTGGTATCAAGGAATTGTGCAATGCGGGCAAAACCAACATAGGGGTCTTTCAAGACAATTGCATTGCCTTTAAACCCTTCTGCGTCTGCCGGACTCATTAAAATCGCCGATGCAGCTGTCGTTTCAAGCTGTGAACGGTATTTTGAGTTTGCCAAAAAAGAGATTTGACCTTTACCTGCACCATCCAAAGTGCCGACTGTTGATATTTCAACGGAGTCGTCACCTTGAACATCTGCATTAAGATGGTCAGCCAGTACTCTTAAAGTATAGCTAGTCATCTATTTACTTGCCTTTACCTAGAGCTTCAACAACCTTGTTGCTGATGTCAGCAGTTGGTTTAACGTAGATAACAGCACCACGTTGTAACACCATGTCATACTGCTCTTTTTCTGCAATGGTATTAATTGTCTTTTGTACTTCAAGAAGTAGTTTATTTTGCTCTTCACCGTTACGACGACGCATATCTTCGTCTAATGCTTTGCCTTTAAGTTGTAGCTCAGCCTTCATTGATTCCATTTTACGAACCATTTCAGTCTTTTGAGACTCACTCATAAGTGCTGCATCACGTTGTTGCTTTTCAAGCAAACCACGTAGCTCTTCTTGCATTTTCTGTACAGCGGCAACACGGTCACCAAACTCAGCTTTTAAAGTTTCGTTAACCTGTTCGCGTTGAGGTAGCTGTTCAAATACAGCTTGCATATCTACAACTGCAATCTTTTCAGCATGCGCAGCTAATGGTGCACCTAAAAGAACTAAAACCATCATTGCGCGATTTAACATCTTATTCAAAACAAACTCCTTTATCTCAGCAAAACTTGCCGATTACATTTAAATTATTTTTAGAAAGTTTTACCAATATTAAACGAGAAGATCTCAGTTTCATCATCCTCGTATTCCTTGATTGGCCATGCAAGACTAAACACCATAGGTCCCATTGGCGACAACCACTGCACGCTCATACCCCAAGAGGCACGAATACGACTCGGATCGCTATAATCTTCAAGTTTATTAAACTCTTCTATTGGAAGATAACGATACGACTCATAGTCAAACTCAGTATCCCATACGTTACCCGCATCCACAAAGAAGCTTGTACGAACAGAGTTGGTATAGGCTTCATCTAAGAACGGCGTAGGTACAATTAACTCTAAACTCGCGGTTGCAATAGCGTTACCACCAATTGAGCGACCTGAACTAACTTGAATTTGGTTCGGATCCCCAGGTAGTGTACAACCTGTTCCAGATGGATCTGGTGAACAAGGCTCGCTGCCACGGTATAAGTAGAATGAACGTGGACCAACCGAGTTAGACTTAAAGCCACGTAATGAACTACTACCACCTGAGTAATAGTTCTCCCAGAACGGCAGAATTTGATCATTGTCGTTAAACTGACCGTAGCCATTACCATAACCTAAACGGCCACGCGCTAACATAACAAAGCTGTGACTGCGGTTAATCGGGAAATAGAAGTTGGTATCAAAGTCTGCTTTAAAGTACTGAAGATCAGACCCTGGAACCGTCATCTTACCGTTCAAGCGCTGTGACGAACCGTCTGATGGGAAAGTACCGCGGTTCAAGTTGCTTCTTGACCAACCAAGACTTAACTCAAAGTTATCGAAGCTTAAGCCAGCATTAGGATCATCCGAATC